>NZ_VMMR01000120.1:0-8476 GCF_013277285.1 Streptococcus sp. 339
GACAGATTTATTGTTTTTTTCATTGTTCAGTACTACAACCTTGGTTGTAGTGCCCTGCACATTGGTTCGTCTTGTTCAGTTTTCAAAGGTCTTTGTCACTCGCTTCTCTCAAGCGACAACTATATTAGTATATCACAATCACTTTCGCTTGTCAACACTTTTTTGAAACTTTTTTAAACCTTTTTTCATCAAGTGTTACAACCGCAACATACCATAGTCCGTACGGGATTCGAACCCGTGTTACCGCCGTGAAAAGGCGGTGTCTTAACCCCTTGACCAACGGACCAGAGTTGTTATTTTCAACTCTTACTATTATACAGGCTTTTCTAACTTTGTCAACTACTTTTTCTAATTTTTTTTCATTTTTTTTGCATGACTTCCTAATGGCTACGGATGTCAAACTCTTTAAACACAATACGTAAATCTCTTAACACTCTTTGACGCCCTCGGAAGCGTTCATCTCTTAAGACGCGTTCTAGCTCTTCTTGTTTCTCTTTACTTTGTTTGTTTCTATAATCTCTTAGTGTTTCATGAAAGAGATAATAATCGTCTAGCCAGAGTCCCTCCTCACTTATACGATGACTAATCTCACCTACTTCTTCATATGTTTCTTTATCATATCTCCGTTTTTGACTTTCTTGCTTACGGATATAATCTAAAATCCGATTCCGAAATTTAGTTTTGAAGTATTTCCTTAAACGAGGAATATCTTCTGCCAGCTCTTCTTCTCTACTAATCAATTCATGTAAGCAGAGCATGCCCTCTTGGTCCCAATCCGATAGTTCCCATAAATGAAGGTAATATTCATTTCTACACTTATACACAATTCCCTGGACTTCTTCATACAATTCTTTAATCATTCTTTTCCCCTTTCTGTGTACAGTCTAACAGATTCAGAAACACTTTTGGCACATTTCATCCATTCTGTTCTCTTTATCTCCTAAACTGCACAAAAAAGAGAGGTCTTGCCTCTCTAAGGGTTATAATTCTGCAATTTGGTTTAGGTTTACTTCTGCAACTGTGTCATTACCAAACATAGAGATAATCATCTTCACTTTGTTATTATCAATTTCTGTAATCTTACCAGTGTAATCTGCAAAAGCACCATCAATAATTCGTACAGTTTGACCAACCTCAACATCGAAATCAAATTCTTGAACAGTTTGTCCCATAGATATCAAAATGTCACGAATTTCTTGTTCCAATAATGGAGTTGGTTTTGATCTGTTCCCGTGTGATCCGACAAATCCTGTAACATTTGGTGTGTTTCGAACAACAAACCAAGCTTCATCTGTCATGACCATTTCTACAAGAACATAACCTGGAAAGCGATTTTCTTCTACTTCTTTTCTCTTTCCATTTTTTTCAACTTGCACTGTTTGTGTTGGAATTTCAACGCGTAGAATATTATCCAACATATTGTAGGTTTGTGCACGTTGTAATAGATTTTCTTTTACCTTATTTTCATAACCAGAATAAGTTTGTAAGACAAACCATCCTTTATCAAAACTATCCATGATATTTCCTTTCATAAATAGAAGATTTCTAGTGTAATTAACTCCACTAGCCTTCTAAAAAATGTTAATAAATCGAATCAAACCTGAAACAATCAACTGGTCAAAAATGTAAATAATTACTACAAAGAAAGCTGTGTATTCCATGATAGAACGAAAATCTCTCCAGCTTTCCTTGCGAGTTGGCCATGTTGTGTCTTTAAGAAGTCTAAAAATATCTCCAATAAAACGCATCGCTCTCTCCTATCTCGTTTCTCTGTGTGTAGTGTACTTGCCACAATGCTTACAAAATTTATTTACTTCTAGTCGTGTAGGCTTGGGGTTTCCACTAATCTTGATTGAATAGTTTCTCGAACCACAAACCGCACAAGCTAGGCTTGCTTTTTTTAGTGCCATAACACCTCCATCTTATCTATTATAACAAGAAAGCTAGGCTTTGACAAGCATCTTAGCGAAATAGATTGACTACCGAATCCCATATTGTTTGAGCCTTTTCCTTAATCTTCGCATCTGAGATAGCCCGACTAGCCTCATCTACTAGACTTTGCGCACGACTTCTAATATCAGAAAGGCTATTATCCGCCTGATTTTCTTCATTACTCTGTACTTGATTTCTTGTATTGGCTGGTGCAATTCCATTTTGCTTATACGCATTTTCAACTGTAAAGGTACTTCCTGGTGTATAAGGTAAAATGGTATTTGCAATATTTCTGAAGACATGGGCTGCACCGTTTGAAGTAGATCCTGCTAGATAGTGATTTTCATCAGTGGTCGGAAAACCAAGCCAGTGGCTAATCACTACATCCGGAGTATAACCAATCACCCACTGGTCACTTGTGTACTCCGGATTGAAAACTGCTTCAGTTGTTCCAGTTTTCCCTGCCATGACATAGTCTACAGGCGATGAACTAATACCGGTTCCGTTAGTGAATGTACCCAACATCATACTGGTCATCTTGTCAGCTACAAACTTATCAATCACTCGTTTTTGTGAATTTTTATGGCTTGCAATAATTTGTCCACTAGCATTTTCAATTCTACTAATAAAATGTGCTTCCGGCATTAAACCTTCATTTGCAAAGGCAGCATATGCTTGAGCCATTTGAAGAGGATTGGTTTCGACACCACTTCCCAAGGCGACACCAAGAACACGGTCGACCTTTTCCATGTTGAGTCCGAATTTTCCGCCCGCCTCAAAAGCCTTATCAAGGCCCAAATCATTAACAGTGGCAACAGCAGGTAGATTAAGCGATTCTGCCAAGGCTTGATACATAGGAACTTCTCGACTCGTTTTGATTCCTGCATAGTTATCAACCTTATAGCTGTTATACTGCATGGTATGGTTATCCAAGAGCTTGTTCAAAGCCCAACCTGCTTCAACTGCTGGCGTATAAACAACTAAAGGCTTAATTGTAGAACCAGGGCTACGTTTTGATTGAGTTGCATAGTTGAAATTCCGGAATCCAGTTTTATCATTGTCAGCAACTTGACCGACAACTCCACGAACTCCTCCTGTTTTCGGTTCAAGAGCTACACTTCCTGATTGTGCAAATGTTCCATCCTCTGCTCTCGGAAATAGCGCTGTGTTTTCATAAACAACCTGCATATTTGCTTGGTAGTTTTGGTCCAGCTCTGTATAAATGCGGTAGCCATTATTGACAATTTCTTCCTCTGTTAGATTATACTTAGAAACAGCTTCATTAACAACCGCATCAAAGTAAGAAGGATAGCGGTAATCTGAGATTTTCCCTTCATATTTATCGTGCAATTGCGAATTCATATCAACTTCCGCAGCTTCGGTTTCTTGGTTTTTATCAATATATCCTGCTGCAACCATATTTTGTAAGACAGTGTCACGACGATTGGTTGAATCTTCTACGGAATTCAAAGGATTATACAGTTCCGGCCCCTTGAGCATCCCTGCCAGAGTCGCAGCTTGATCCAAACTCACTTCTGATGCAGAAACTCCAAAGTATTTCTTACTCGCATCTTCTACACCCCACACACCATTTCCAAAATAGGCGTTGTTAAGGTACATGGTTAAAATCTGATCCTTACTATATTTTTTTGTTAATTCTAAGGCAAGGAAAAATTCTTTCGCTTTTCTCTCAACAGTTTGATCCTGTGACAAATAGGCGTTTTTAGCCAACTGTTGGGTAATAGTAGAGCCACCACCTGAACGACCAGCAGTGACAATCGCCAAGAAGAAACGACCATAGTTAATCCCGTCATTTTTATAGAA
Organism: Streptococcus sp. 339; assembly: GCF_013277285.1. NCBI lineage: Bacteria > Bacillati > Bacillota > Bacilli > Lactobacillales > Streptococcaceae > Streptococcus > Streptococcus sp. 339. The sequence goes on from NZ_VMMR01000120.1 coordinate 3,757, forward strand.
AGAACGGTCTTCTGTCGCAATAACGGCATTCTGCAAGTTTTTACTGATGTCAGTCAGTTCAACATAGGTTCCTTTTTGACCAGACAAGGCACCAGCCTCCTTTTCTTCACGGTCAAAAATGATAGTCCGAGTTTTCAAGGCGTTTTGCAAATCATTGACATTGGTTGACTTGGCTACAGCAAACAAATAGGTTCCTACTAACAAGCCTGCACTCAAACCTAGTATAACAACGATTTTCGTTAGATGATAGCGACGCCAGAATTTTCGAATCGGACCCACTTGGGCTAATTTTTTTCGATCACTGCGAGAACGACGTAAGCTAGTAGAATCAGAATCCTCTAGTTCACTTGTTTCTTTTTTAAAAAGAGAAAGAAATTTCTCGAATAATTTATCTAATTTCATGCGTTTATTTTATCATCTTCATCATAGGAAGACAAGAATTTAGCTATTTCCTATCCAAATAGGGCTTTTTTTGTTACAATATCTGTATGAAATTCACTTTTACTTTACCAGACTCTCTATCTCAAATGACGGTTAAGCAATTACTGGAGGAACAACTCCTCATTCCTAGAAAAATTCGGCATTTTTTGAGAATCAAGAAACATATTTTGATTAATCAGCGAGAAGTTCATTGGAACGAGATGGTAAGTCCTGGAGATGTTTGCCAGTTGACTTTTGACGAGGAAGATTATCCCGAAAAAGAAATCCCTTGGGGCAACCCAGACTTAGTGCAGGAAGTTTATCAAGATCAACACTTGATTATTGTAAACAAACCAGAGGGGATGAAAACGCATGGTAATCAGCCAAACGAAATCGCCCTTCTCAACCATGTCAGTGCCTATGTTGGCCAAACCTGCTATGTCGTTCATCGTCTGGACATGGAAACCAGTGGCTTGGTTCTCTTTGCCAAAAATCCTTTTATCCTGCCCATTCTCAACCGCTTATTGGAGAAAAAAGAGATTGCTAGGGAATATTGGGCGCTTGTTGACGGAAATATCAACAGCAAAGAACTTGTTTTCAAAGACAAAATTGGGCGTGATCGCCATGACCACAGAAAACGAATAGTTGATACAAAAAATGGGCAATATGCTGAAACGCATGTAAGCAGATTAAAGCAATTCCCAAACAAAACGACCCTTGTCCGTTGTAAACTAAAGACAGGGCGAACCCATCAGATTCGTGTGCACCTTTCGCATCATAACTTCCCTATTTTGGGCGACCCTCTCTATAACAGCAATTCAAAGACGAGTCGGCTTATGCTCCACGCCTTCCGACTGTCCTTTACCCATCCGCTTACTCTAGAGAAATTAAGCTTCACTGTCCTATCAGATACTTTTGAAACAGAATTAAAAAAGAATGGATGATTGTGTCATCCATTTTTAAATATTTGAAAAGCAAGACCAAGAGGCCTTGCTTTTTATCGACTCAAGAATTATTTAGCAATTTTTGCGAAGTATTCAAGAGTACGAACAAGTTGTGCAGTGTATGACATTTCGTTGTCGTACCATGATACAACTTTAACCAATTGTTTACCGTCAACGTCAAGGACTTTAGTTTGAGTTGCGTCAAACAATGAACCGTAAGACATACCTATGATATCTGAAGATACGATTGGATCTTCTGTGTAGCCGTATGATTCGTTTGAAGCTGCTTTCATAGCTGCATTCACTTCATCAACAGTAACGTTCTTTTCAAGAACAGCTACCAATTCAGTAACTGATCCAGTTGGAGTTGGAACGCGTTGTGCAGATCCGTCAAGTTTACCGTTCAATTCTGGAATTACAAGACCGATAGCTTTAGCAGCACCAGTTGAGTTAGGAACGATGTTTGCAGCACCAGCGCGAGCACGGCGAAGGTCACCACCACGGTGTGGTCCGTCAAGGATCATTTGGTCACCAGTGTAAGCGTGGATAGTAGTCATCAATCCTTCAACAACACCAAAGTTGTCTTGAAGAGCTTTAGCCATTGGAGCCAAGCAGTTTGTAGTACATGAAGCACCTGAGATAACTGTTTCAGTACCGTCAAGAACGTCGTGGTTAGTGTTGAATACAACTGTTTTAACGTCGTTTCCACCAGGAGCAGTGATAACAACTTTTTTAGCTCCACCTTTAAGGTGTTTTTCAGCTGCTTCTTTCTTAGCAAAGAAACCAGTAGCTTCAAGAACGATTTCTACACCGTCAGTAGCCCAGTCGATTTGTTCTGGATCACGTTCAGCAGAAACTTTAACGAATTTACCGTTAACTTCGAATCCACCTTCTTTAACTTCAACAGTACCGTCGAAACGACCTTGAGTTGTGTCGTATTTCAACAAGTGTGCAAGCATAACTGGATCTGTAAGGTCGTTGATGCGTGTAACTTCAACACCTTCTACGTTTTGGATACGACGGAAAGCAAGACGACCGATACGTCCGAAACCGTTAATACCAACTTTAACTACCATTAGTGATTTCCTCCTTATGAAAATCATGAAATTTTTATTGTGAAAAGAGTAACTTGAATCACTACAAATCACCTTTCAACAAACCTATTATATAACTATTTAAGTTTAATTGCAAGTACGGGCATTGTTTTTCTATGTTAGTTTCTTTTTACGGCTATAAATCAAGAACTCCCTTACTATTCATATCGTAGCGATTCTACAGGATCCATTTTACTAATTTTACGTGCTGGGAAGTAGGCTGAGACATAACCAAGTAATAGAGCGAAAAGTAGAGTTCCTAAAACAGATAACAAATTTAATTCAAAAACCTTCGTGATGGATGGGTAAAAGTGATTTACAACCGCATTCGCCAAACTTCCCACCCCTTGTGCTACCAAAAAGGCCAGCAGCAAGGCGATCCCTACAATCCAGATAGCCTCGTAAATAAAAATCCCTTTGACATCACGATTTTGATAACCAACTGCCTTCATGACGCCTATTTCCTTAGAACGTTGCATAATATTGATGTAAATGATGATACCAATCATGACCGCTGCTACCACAATAGCTTGTGATGAAAGTACAATCAACAATCCCTGAATGACACGAATAAAAGTAATCACAATATCAAGAACCTTCTGTTGAGAAAGAACAGTATACTTCTTGTTTTTCTGCAATTCTTCTGTTATCGCTTTTGTTTGTGATGGATCTTTGAGTTCCAAGATAAAATAAGATACAGCTTTTGTAAATCCAGCTTCTTTCAAAATCGTTTCCATTTGATGAGACGGCATGAAACTGTTGCTGTCCTCCAGGTCATCTTCATCATTGATTACACGTACAATCTTCGTTTGAAATTGAGCAATCTTACTAGCTTCGGCAGCATTTTCTACAATGCTGGCTGAGACTGATTTGCCAATAACATCATTAGCTGTCAGATTGTTTCCTGTCTGTTCATTCCAATTTTTTAGTAAACTGCTTGGAATCGTCAAACCCTGTTCATTTGCATCCGTATAGAGGGAACCAGCTAACACTTTGTCCGCCTCATTACTACTAACAGAGATACTTGTATCCTCATAGAGACTCACTACTTGAGCATAAGAAGGCATCGTTTGACTCAGATCCATTTCTTGACCATCTATAGTCATATTTGACATGATCATCCCAAAAGGACTCTCCAAATATTTAATAGCTTCTTTTCCAACTGTATCCGTGATGTAGTTCTTATCATCTTGGTTCAAAAAGCCTCGTCCAACATTTTTTGTGTTTAAAGCAATCTGAACTTGTGAAGGGATTTGACCTCCATTCGTATTTTCATCAATCATCGAAATCAATGCATTTCCCAAGCCGAAAGAAATTAAGACTCCTACAAAACCGATTGAGGTTGCTAGCGCAATCAATAGGTTACGCCACTTTCTTTCCAGAAAGTTATTTAAAGAAAGTTTGAATTTATTTTTCAATGATAATCCTTTATTTTTTGACTTCTTCAACGACTTCACCATCCTTCATTTTGATAATCACGTCTGCATATTCAGCAACCTCTGGATTATGGGTTACAATCAGTACTGTTTTCCCTGTTTGGGCTAATTTTTTAAATACTTCCAATACCATTTCTTGGGATTGAGAATCCAGCGAACCCGTTGGCTCATCTGCTACAATCATATCTGGCTGATTTACCAGTGCACGCGCGATTGCTACGCGTTGCTTTTGCCCGCCAGAAAGCTGTTTAACATTTTTAGCTACAAAAGGCTCCATGCCTAAGTTACTTAATTGCTCCTTTGCAATCATTGTCATCTCCCTGTCAGATAAATCTTTGACATAGAGAGGTAATTTGACATTGTCCAAGACAGACTGATGAGGAATGAGGTTAAAGTTTTGAAACACAAATCCAATCTTATCTTTACGAAATTGAGTTAGTTCAATCTCTGATAAGTCACGGAGGGATTCCCCTTTAAACTCTAAATCTCCTTCATATTGTCTATCTAAACCGCTGATGATATTGAGTAGACTGGTTTTGCCACAGCCTGATGGACCGTAAATCGCTGTAATTTTACCTTTTGCAATCTGCAGGTTAACATTTCTTAGAGCCTGCTCTTGATGTTTACCGTCCAAAGTGTAAAACTTTGAAATATTTTTAATGGATAAAATGGACATTCTTTCCCCCTTGTTTAAAACTGTTATCGTCATACATCACACTTATAGAAAATCCTTCAAGTTGATTGACCCTATAGGCCTACTACTTAGAATTTTCTCTCTATTGCCTCGTTTGCTTCTGGATGTATATCAAGTAATACTCTTCGAAAA
>NZ_VMMR01000121.1:0-3575 GCF_013277285.1 Streptococcus sp. 339
TCTCATTTCACTATGAAAACGTTTAAAATATTTTCAACAACCTATCGAAATCATCGTAAACGCTTCGGATTACGAATGAATTTGATTGTTGGTATTATCAATCATGAACTAGGATTCTAGTTTTGCAGGAAGTCTATTGTCAAAAATGTGATGGTAATCTTGTCCATCGACTGTCAGGTGACGTTCATAAATGCCTGAAGTCACGACAGATTGATTGACAACGGGAATGGTCATTAAGTGATTTCCCCTCGGATTGGCTGAATCTTGAATCTCGATTTGCCAAGGGTTATCCCCTCTTGCCTGATTTTTTCCAATGGTCAGGATACTCCCTCCCAGATTGATCAAGGCAGAAGTCATACCCTCTTTTCTAAGAAATTGGGCACCCTTTATCTGCACTATAACCCTTGACTAAACAACCTAAATCGATTTTCATTCCTTTCTGCTTTAAGAATACAATGGAAGTAGAAGAATCTAACTCGATATCATGAGGATTGATTAGAGACAGCACCGCTTCAATTTCTTGAGGTTGTGCAGCTTTGGCATCTGAAAAACCAATGCGCCAGGTTTGAATTAGGGGATCAATACTGATGTTGAGCTGGCTATAGAGTGCTAGGCTATGCTCTAAACCAAGTGAAATCAGTTCAAACAGGTCTGGATGAACAGTGACGGGGGCTATTCCTGCTTGATAATTGATTTCCATCAACTCAGATTCTTGACTATTGGCATTGAAATGGTATTCAAGCTTTTTGAGCAAATCAAAGGATTTTTAGAGTAAGATATCTGCTCACTCATTAACTAATGAAATAGTGATAGTGGTTCCCGTTAGGAGTTCAGAATGTGAACGAAGAGGCAAGCTAGCAACTTTTTTCTTTTGTAGAAAATAAGTTGCAATATCAAATAATTATATAAATGGAAGACCTTGTATTTTATTTTCATGTTATTATAATACCATAAAGCTAGAATTTTCATAAATTAAATTTGGAAAAAGTCAAGAAATATGCTTAAAAAAATTCATTAGGCTTGAAATTAGGATAAATGGAGAATTGTTTTTGATAAAAAATGATAAAGTAATAGCAAACCTCTGGTAAACGCTGACAATAAATGGTATACTAGTAAGGTAAATTTAGAATGAAAGTAGGAAATTTTTTATGAGTAAAATTGTTGTAGTCGGTGCTAACCATGCTGGTACAGCATGTATTAATACTATGTTGGATAATTTTGGAAATGAGAACGAAATTGTTGTATTTGACCAAAACTCTAGCATCTCTTTCCTAGGGTGTGGAATGGCTCTTTGGATTGGTAATCAAATTGACGGTGCTGAAGGCTTGTTCTATTCTGATAAAGAAAAATTGGAAGCTAAAGGTGCTAAGGTTTACATGAACTCACCTGTTCTTTCAATCGACTATGATAACAAAGTAGTCACAGCCGAAGTTGAAGGAAAAGAGCACAAAGAATCATACGAGAAATTGATTTTCGCTACAGGTTCTACACCAATCTTGCCACCAATAGAAGGTGTTGAAATTCTTAAAGGAAACCGCGAATTTAAAGCAACTCTTGAAAACGTACAATTCGTGAAATTGTACCAAAACGCTGAAGAAGTGATCAATAAACTTGCTGACAAGAGCCAACACCTTGACCGTATCGCCGTTGTTGGTGGTGGTTACATTGGTGTTGAACTTGCTGAAGCCTTTGAGCGTCTTGGAAAAGAAGTTGTCCTTGTCGATATCGTTGATACTGTCTTGAACGGTTACTATGACAAAGACTTTACACAAATGATGGCGAAGAACTTGGAAGACCACAACATCCGCTTGGCTCTTGGTCAAACTGTTAAAGCAATCGAAGGTGACGGTAAAGTTGAACGCTTGATTACCGATAAAGAAACTTTTGATGTGGATATGGTTGTTCTTGCGGTTGGTTTCCGTCCTAACACAGCTCTTGCTGACGGTAAGATTGAACTCTTCCGAAATGGTGCTTTCCTTGTAGATAAGAAACAAGAAACTTCAATTCCAGGTGTATTTGCAGTTGGTGACTGTGCGACTGTCTATGATAATGCTCGTAAAGACACAAGCTACATCGCCCTTGCTTCAAACGCAGTTCGTACTGGTATCGTTGGTGCCTACAATGCTTGTGGACATGAATTGGAAGGAATCGGTGTTCAAGGTTCAAACGGTATCTCAATCTATGGTCTTCACATGGTTTCAACTGGTTTGACTCTTGAAAAAGCAAAAGCTGCAGGTTACAATGCGACTGAGACAGGATTTAACGATCTTCAAAAACCAGAATTCATGAAACACGATAACCATGAAGTAGCGATTAAGATTGTCTTTGACAAAGATAGCCGTGAAATTCTTGGTGCCCAAATGGTTTCACACGATATTTCAATCAGCATGGGAATTCACATGTTCTCACTTGCTGTCCAAGAGCATGTAACAATTGATAAATTGGCATTGACAGACCTCTTCTTCTTGCCACACTTCAACAAACCATACAACTACATCACAATGGCTGCCCTTACAGCTGAAAAATAAAAATGATGAACTATCTGGTCTTAAGTTAAGGTCGGATAGTTTTTTAGGTACGACGGGTCATGGCCTACATCTGAGGAACAAGTCCTCTGTGGGCACTAGCTACCGATGAACCTAATAGCGACCCTCAATCCTGACTATCGTGAGGTAGCGGACGAAGACGGTCTGGAGATAGACCCTGACGTTAGAATAAAAACCGTTAGAGGAAAGAATAGCGAAATCCTGGTTCTAGGAACAGAGAGGTGCTAGGAAAGCCTATCTAGCAGATGAGATAGCCAAGACCTCTAAAGTCCAAATAGGTAGTCGTAACCTATATGCGTAAATCACGAGAGTAATTGAATTCGGACTAAGGTTTGTGTGAAAAAGATAAATCTTTCTAGAGTCTAAAGACTCTGCGTCAGATTTCCTATTTTCACTCTAACCTTTTAACGTCCTCATATCTTGTATAAACGAGGAAAGATGTAGGACTTATCCCGTGAGGTCTCATGAGCGCTGAAAGCGTAGTAACAAGGAATCATGAGAAGTCAGCCGAACCCATAGTAGTGAGGAAACTTCTGTAGTAGTATTAAATGGTCCAGTTGTATTTCCCAAAAGATGTGCCAATACAATGTATTACATAAATCGAATTTTAAATCTTAGGAAGTAGAAATTTTTAATGGTAGTAGATTTTCAAAGTGGTGAAATATGTTGAGGAATTTATTTTCTTTTCAAACATCAGATATTATTTATTTTGATAATGCAGCTACAGTTCCCAAGCCAAAAGCTGTTGTTAATAAATTAACAGAAGTTTATTCAGGAATTCCAATAAACATTAAGAGACATAATTCAAAAAATGATTTAATTTTTTCTAATGAATATGAGGCTGTTAAGAAAAAAATTAAAAATTTTCTAAGTGCCAGTAACTACAATGTGCTTTTCACTAAAAGTGCTACGGAGGCTTATAACTTACTTAGTAGGTCTATAAAATATAATAAAGGTAAATTAGGTGTGTCTGTATTAGAACACCATTCTAATTATTTACCTTGGAAAATGTTATAGTTGCTTAGTTTC
>NZ_VMMR01000122.1:0-6762 GCF_013277285.1 Streptococcus sp. 339
GTGAATCCAGTAGCCAAAGATGCTGCTAAGAAAGCAGTGGCAGATGAACTAGCTAAGAAAGAAGCAGAAATCGATGCTCGCCAAGATCTAACAGCTGAAGAAAAAGCGAAAGCTAAGGCAGAAGCTCAAGCAGCTGCTGACGAAGCGAACAAGGCCATTGATGCTCAACCAGATGTAGCCGCAACACCAGAAGAATCAAGGAAGGTTCAAGGAGCAGTAGATAGTGCTAAGGAACACGGTGTAGCAGCGATTAAAGCTGTGAATCCAGAAACAACAACTAAAGCTGCAGCCAAGAAAGCTATTGATGATAAGCTAGCTGAACAATTAAAAGCCATTGAAAACACACCAGATGCTACGGATGAAGAAAAAGCTGAAGCTGCTGAAAAAGCGACAGCCTTAGCCACAGAAGCTAAGCAAGCAATTGATATTGCTACAACAGATTCAGAGGTTAAGAAACTTCAAGATGATGCAAATGCTGAAATAGGGAAAGTTTTACCTGTTGTAGAAGATAAACCAAATGCTCGTAAAGCCATTGATGAGCAAACAAAAGCGAAGAAAGAAGAGATTGACGCGCGTACTGACTTATCTCCTAAAGCGAAAGAGAATCTTAAAGATAAAGCAGATCAAATAGCAGCCGAAGCTAAGAAATTAGTAGATGCTGCGAATAAAGAAGCAGATGTTAATAAGATTCAAGACGCAGATAAATCGGCAATTAGAGCAGTTGGGGATATTAACAGACCAATTGATAAAGTGCTAGTTAATGATCCAGCCAACCTAAAAGCTGAGGAAAAAGCTAAAATCTTAGAAGAAGTGAGGAAAGTGAACCCAACAGCCAAAGAGGTTAAATATAACGACGCTGGAAATATTGAAGTTACTACAGCAAATGGTGATAAGGGAATCATTAATCCAACTGATCTGGTGAAAACGTTGGAGAATCTAGATAATGGTAAAGGTGGAAACGATATTAACAAACCACTTGATAAAGTTATCATCAAGGATAAATCGATGTTGACAGAGTCAGAAAAAGCTCAAATTATTGCTGCTGTTAAGTCTGTAAATCCAAATTCTATTGTGCTACTCGATGCAGACGGAACTGTTTCAGTGTCTACACCAGAAGGTCAGACTGCAACGATTCCATCAACTGAGTTAGTGAGAACTAAGGAAGATACAGCTAAATCTGACGCAGGAAATGGTGAAATTGTTAAACCAGCAGATAAAGTGGTTGGTGAACCGACTGATTCAGCTGCACAAGCCAAAGTAGAAGAAAAATTAAGAAAACTCAATCCTGAGGCTAAATCTGTTAAATTTGATGATAAAGGTAACGCTACTGTTACTTTAAATGATGGAACTGTGGCAACAATTCCATGGAAAGATTTATTCAAATCACCGGAAGATGCAACTAAACCAAACGCAGGCAACGACATCGTTAAGCCGGCGGATAAGACGGTTGTAGCGAACTCAGACAAGTTGACAGTTGCAGAGAAGAAAGCTATTGAAGAAAAGGTTAAAGCAGTTAACCCAGGAGCGACTGTAGTAGTGGACGATAAAGGAAATGCCACAGTCACAACACCAGAAGGTAAGACAGCCGTTATTCCAGCAACAGACTTGACGAAGTCAGCAGCAGATGCAGCTAAACCAAATGCAGGCAATGATGTCAATACACCAGCAGCTAAAACTGTAGCAGCGAACCTAGACAAGTTGACAGAGGCTGAGAAGAAAGCTATCGAAGAGAAGGTTAAAGCAGTCAACCCAGGCTCAACTGTAGTAGTAGACGATAAGGGTAATGCTACAGTTACAACACCAGAAGGTAAGACAGCGGTCATTCCAGCCACTGATTTAGTGAAAACACAAGATGATATTACTAAAGAAAATGCAGGCAATGATGTCAATACACCAGCAGCTAAAACTGTAGTAGCAGATCCAGATGCCTTAACTCCAGAAGAGAAGAAAGCTATCGAAGAGAAGGTTAAAGCAGTCAACCCAGGTTCAACTGTAGTAGTAGACGATAAAGGTAATGCAACAGTAACTAAAGCTGATGGTACAGTTCTGAATATTCCAGCTTTAGACCTAGTAATCCCAGCTGGAAACCTAGCTGACGAAGCTAAGACTGCTAAAGTGAAAACACCAGCATTCCGTACATTAGTTGGAAACAAAGATAACTTAACGGAAGATGAAAAAGCAGCAGTTAAGAAAGCAATTGAAGCCGTCAATTCAGGAGCGACTGTAGTAGTAGACGATAAAGGTAACGCCACAGTAACACTAGATGGAAATACAGTATCGATTGCAAAAGACCAATTAGTGAAAACAGAAAGTGATGTAACAGCTAAGAATAGCGGAGATAACATCAATCTTGACTTTGAAAAAGAAACAGTAGCAGACTTTACTAACTTAACAGATTCAGAAAAAGAAGCTGCAACAGCTAAGATTAAAGCAGCAAATGCTGATGTAGTAGATGTTCTCTTTGACAAGGCAGGAAATGCAACTGTTGTAACTAAAGATGGCAAAGTTTTAGCAATTACCGCTGAAGCTATCTTTAAACAAGCTCCTTCAGCTCAAAATAACGGAGCTACTAACACTGAAGCAAAAGTGGATAAAGCTAAGTTAGCAGGCGCTATTCGTCAGTTAGATGGACTAATCATCCAAGAATCAGCTAAGCTTGATGCAGAAACTGCAAAAGCAGCGAACGCATTATCAGCGGATGCTAAGAAAGTATTTGCCAATGCAGATGCAACTCAGGCAGATGTGGCTGCAACGGTTAAACGTATCGAAGACTTCCTGGCGAAAGTTTCTCCAGCAACTAATCATGCAAGTCCAGCTAATGACCAAGCTGCTCAAACACCAGCTGTAGTTCCAGCTCAAGCAGCAAATGCCAACCAAGCAGCAACAAACGTGCGTACAGTCGCTAAAGAGTTGCCAAATACAGGTACAGCAGATTCTACTGTAGCTATGGTAGCAGCTGCCGCAAGTGCCTTACTTGGTCTTGGTCTTGCAGGTCGTCGTCGTAAAGAAGACGAAGAAGCTTAATTGGTAGATTGTTTGATACTTATCGAATAATAAATCCAATTTTCAAAGCTTAACAAGTACCTCTCATAAGAAAATCTCCTAGCAGGAAAGTCTGCTAGGAGATTTTTGCATTTCAGGAAGTGGACGGCTGGCTTGGTAACCAGCTAAGGGTAAAGGTTAACTGTTCAGCTTTTAGGAGGTCTTGGTGTTGAATAGTTGATACTAGGTTTTTGTCCAGTCGGCATTCTTTGACAAAGTTAAAATGGTTGTGGTTTTGCTCCGTATGAATATCCAGCCATTTACCTTCTTTAGCTAGGTAAATACGGAGGTGGTCAAAGAGAGGGATTCCGAGGTCATAGTTTGGTTTGCCTGGACAGGTCGGATAAAAACCGAGAGCTGACCAGATGTACCAGGCTGAGAGACTGCCATTGTCTTCATCGCCAGGATAGGCTTCCCAACTTGGGTGAAAGGCCTTCTGACGGAGTGTCTTGATGAGAAGGGCAGTGTAGTCAGGGTAATCGCTGTAGCGGAAGAGATAAGGAATGTGGAAGCTCGGTTGGTTGGAAATGGCGACTTGTCCAAAAGGAGCAGTAGCCATCTCGCTCATTTCGTGAATCTCGTAACCATAGCCAGTCGTCTCAAAGAGGGGAGCATCTTGACAGGCTTTCAAAAGATAGTTGCTGAAGGCTTCTTTTCCACCCATAAGCTGGATTAAGTCTGGAATGTCGTGGAGGACGCCTAAAGTCGCTTGGATGGCTGAACATTCGGCATAATCACGTCCCCAACTATAAGGAGAGAAGTCAGGGGGGAAGCGGCCTTGGCTGTCTCGCGCTCGCATGTATCCTGTTTCAGCGTCAAATAGCTGGCGGTAATTTTGTGAAGCAGTCCTATAGATTTCCGCGATGTCATTCTGACCAAGTTTTTTGGCACAGCTGGCGATACAAAAGTCGCTATAGGCATAGTCTAGGGTGTGGCTAACACTTTCGTGGTGGTCGGTAGAGAGGTAGCCCAGTTCTTGGTATTGGGCTAGCCCGTGACGACCATTGATACCGAGAGGGTCGGACTTGTTGGCTGTTTCGAGTATGGCTTGAAGGAGTTCTTCTTCTAGGTCGGGGGCCATGTCCTTGCAGGCGCTATCTGCGATAATACCGTCTAAAAGTGTACCAGGCATCATGCCACGTTCATCTGGAGACAACCATTTTGGAAGGAAACCAGTATCGCGGTAGTTATTGAGAAATCCTTCTAAAAAGAGACGATAATGCTCTGGTATGACAAGGGCAAAGAGGGGGAAGGTGGTGCGGAAGGTATCCCAGAAGCCATTGTTGCTAAAGAGGACACCGGGCTTGACAGATCCAGTAGTCAGATCCTTGTGGATGACTTGCCCTGACTCATCAACCTCATAAAAAGTCTGAGGAAAGAGGAAGAGTCTGTAGAGGCAGTGGTCAAAGAAGGTTCGGTCAGCCTCTCCTGTCTCTATAACGTCAAAACGATGGAGGAGATTTTCCCAATCCGCTTGGGCACTTGATTTACAGTTATCAAAATCTTCTTGAGGTAGATTAAGCAGTGCTTGAGAAGGCGAGATGAAAGAAGTGGCTAGCTGAATCTCAGCATGACTACTTGCTAAGTCAATTCGCCAGTCTCCCCCTTCTTGGCTAACAGCAAGAATATCCGTATTCATTTGCAGGGCAGTGAATAGTTTTAGTGGATTTTTGTTGGTTTCAGTTTTACCTTCTTGTCGTAGGGCAAGAGTTCGCTTATCTACTTGCTCCACGGTCAGTTCATCTGCTGCGTGAAGATAGAGGGAGAGGGCTTTGCCTTGCTTTTGCTCCAAACGAATAGAAGCACCGTAGCAAGTCGGTGTGAGCTGGGTTTCAATCTGATAGCGCAGGGAGAAAATTTTCAGATAATGGGGTTGGAAAGAGGCCTTATCCATATCATAAGAAGACTGACGATGGAAGAGACTGTCTCTACCTAGTTGACCGGTGACAGGTGTCAGGAGGAGCCAAGAGTAGTCGCCAATCCAAGGGCTGGGCTGGTGGGTTAATCGAATCCCCTGAAAGATAGGCAGATGCGGATCGAAAAACCAAGCTCCCTCCTGGTCACTGGTCTGGGGAACAAAGTAATTCATCCCAAAAGGCACGCCTGTGTATGGCAGGGTATTTCCCCGAGAAAAGGCATGCTTGCTGGCAGTTCCAAATCGGGTATCGATGGTTTCAAGTAGTGGTTTCATAGTCTTTCCTTTAGCTGTTTTTCTACATTATATCAGAAAAATGGCGCCTTTAGAAAAGGAGTTTCAAAGATAACTATTTTGTAGAAAAATGACTATCATTTGTGTATGTATTTTCTGCCTCAAAAGCTATATACTGAAAATGAAACTTGTTTGAAAGAGGATACTGCACGATGATTTATTCAAAAGAAATTGTTAGAGAATGGCTAGATGAAGTGGCAGAGCGGGCTAAGGACCATCCAGAGTGGGTGGATGTTTTCGAGCGTTGCTACACCGACACCTTGGACAATACAGTTGAAATCCTAGAAGATGGTTCAACCTTTGTGCTCACAGGGGATATTCCTGCTATGTGGCTTCGGGATTCGACAGCCCAACTCAGACCCTACCTGCATGTGGCTAAAAGAGATTCCCTCCTGCGTCAGACCATTGCAGGTTTGGTCAAACGTCAGATGACCTTGGTACTCAAGGATCCTTATGCCAATTCCTTCAACATTGAGGAAAACTGGAAGGGGCACCACGAGACTGACCACACAGACCTTAATGGCTGGATTTGGGAACGCAAGTATGAGGTGGACTCGCTTTGCTATCCTTTGCAGTTGGCTTATCTCCTCTGGAAAGAGACTGGCGAGACTAGTCAGTTTGATGAGATTTTTGTCGTAGCGATTAAGGAAATTCTCCATCTATGGACAGTTGAACAAGACCACAAGAACTCTCCTTATCGTTTTGTCCGAGATACGGACCGCAAGGAAGATACCTTGGTAAATGATGGCTTTGGACCTGATTTTGCAGTGACAGGCATGACTTGGTCAGCCTTTCGTCCGAGTGATGACTGTTGTCAGTATAGTTACTTGATTCCGTCAAATATGTTTGCAGTTGTTGTTTTGGGGTATGTGCAAGAAATCTTTGCAGCATTAAACCTAGCTGATAGCCAGAGTGTTATCACAGACGCTAAGCGCCTCCAGGCTGAAATCCAAGAAGGAATTGAAAACTACGCCTACACAAGCAACAGCAAGGGCGAAAAGATTTATGCCTTTGAAGTGGATGGTCTAGGAAATGCCAGCATCATGGATGATCCAAACGTACCAAGTTTGTTGGCTGCACCTTATCTGGGCTACTGCGATATTGACGACGAAGTCTATCAAGCAACTCGTCGTACCATTCTGAGCCCTGAAAATCCATACTTCTACCAAGGAGAATACGCTAGCGGTCTCGGAAGTTCTCATACCTTCTATCGCTATATCTGGCCCATTGCTCTGTCTATCCAAGGCTTGACAGCTACAGATAAAGCTGAGAAAAAATTCTTGCTAGATCAGCTGGTTGCTTGTGATGGTGGTACAGGTGTCATGCACGAAAGCTTCCACGTGGACGATCCAACTCTCTACTCTCGTGAATGGTTCTCTTGGGCTAACATGATGTTCTGTGAATTGGTCTTGGATTACCTAGATATTCGCTAAGGAGCGTGCTTTATACTCTTAGAAAATCTCTTCAAACTACGTCAGCTTTATCTGCAACCTCAAAGCAGTGCTTTGAGC
>NZ_VMMR01000123.1:0-4259 GCF_013277285.1 Streptococcus sp. 339
CGGATATGAGGCAGGGAATAGACTCCTTAGCCTATGTAGATAAAGCCCACTTTGAATTGGATCCTTTCTCCGGTCAAGTCTTTCTCTTTTGTGGTGGACGTAAAGACCGCTTTAAAGCTCTTTACTGGGATGGTCAAGGATTTTGGCTACTATATAAACGCTTTGAGAACGGTAAGTTGACTTGGCCAAGTACAGAAAAGGATGTCAAAGCTCTCACACCTGAACAAGTAGACTGGCTGATGAAGGGCTTTTCTATCACTCCCCAAATAAATTCATCAGAAAGTCGTGATTTCTATTGAAATGAGGACTTTCTTTTTAGTATAATAAAGTTAGAAAACAGAGAGGGAAGCCTATGGAAGAAGATTGGGCTAAGATGGGTTTACCAATCACACGTAAGGAAATTTCTAATTGGCATATCAAGACGAGTCAATATTATTTAGAGTCCCTTTATAACCTTTTACGAGAAAAGTTGTTAGAACAAGCTCTTCTTCATGCGGATGAAACCTCTTATCGGGTCTTAGAAAGTGATAGCCATCTGACCTACTATTGGACTTTTTTGTCAGGAAAATCAGAGAAACAAGGGATTAGGCTTTACCACCATGATCAGCGTCGAAGTGGTTCAGTAGTACAAGACTTCCTAGGAGATTATTCTGGATATGTGCATTGTGATATGTTGCGGCAGCAACTTAGGACCTTAATCCTCTAGTTCTGCCTATGCGATAGCAGTCCAAGGTTTAGGAGCAAGGCGACGCTAAGCTTGGTAAACTGCGAACCGCTAGAAGCTTATCGTCAACTGGAAGAAGCTGAACTTGTTGGTTGTTGGGCGCATGTGAGAAGGAAATTTTTTGAAGCCACTTCCAAGCAAGCAGATAAATCATCCTTAGGAGCTAAAGGTTTAGCTTATTGTGATCAGTTATTTTCCTTGGAAAGAGACTGGGAGGCTTTGCCAGCTGATGAACGCCTACAGAGACGTCAAGAAGAGCTCCAGACCCTATAAGAAATCTCCAGATTAGAGAACTCACGGATAGTTCCTAATATGGAGATTTTTCAATATACTTCGTTATTGGACGGTTACAGAAAATTAGCATTGTCAATCAACAAATAATTTATTCATTTTTTCTAAAACACTTTGATTAAGTATATCGAGTTCAAATTCAGTTTCAGGCCCATGACCATTTATTGGTAATTCATCAATTTCAAAACATTTATAGTTGTTCAATGTCGACTTCATATAATAAAAATCTAAAACTTTATCTCTAGGACTTTGCATGATGAATGTTTTATAAGGAAGATTTTTCTTCCACACCTTATCAGAAAACATTTCTGTAATTTCAGTTGTCGAGAATTTATCAGTAAACCATTTCCTTTCCATTCCACTTGTTTTTTTTATTTGATTAGATAAATCTATCAAAGGGGAAACGCATATATGTCCACCTAGATTGTGAGAAAATCTGGCACTCAGTAGTAATCCTAATATAGATCCAAAACTTCCTGAATATAAATAAACTTTTTTAACATCTTTTACTGTTTTACTCACTATATACTCAATCGTTCTTACCAATTCATCTATCACATAATTCCAATTTTTATTTGATAATTCTGTATTAACTGAATAAGACGACCCAATATAATTAGCAACCAAGACATCTACCGAGTTGTTCAAGGCAAACCGATATATTTTAGCATTAGTAAATGAATTAAATTCATAGGATTCTGGACCACCATGTAAAGAAACTAATAACTTTTCTGGATTATTTGACTTATAATGAATCCCTTCAAACTTCTCAAAATAAAATTCTTTGCTTATTAACTCCTCTGACATATCTCTATAGATTGTCTCAAATTTTCCATCTTCAAAAAGTAAAAACTCGAATCCTTCAATCGTACTATGCTTCAAAACAAGTCTACTGTTTTGAAGTAAACAAAAATCAATCTTCCCTTCAAAATCATATTCTTTAATCATATTTGTTTTCAAGTCAATACTAACTAAAGTTGTTCGACCGAATCTATTCAAAATGACAAAAAGATTCCACTCGTCTAAAATAGCGTTAATAATAGGATAAAACAAGTCTAAACTTTCTATTAAGTATGAATCGTTTTCGAAATTATAAAGAGATATACGAGTAGTAGAGTAAAGACTGCACACCATATTTCCTCGATCACATAGATAATTCTGTATAATTTTTCCATCAATTTCTAGATTGGGCTGTATATTAGGTGTGGAAATTAACCGCAATTCAATATCATTATAGACTCTATACAAGTCCTGTTTCTCCCCAATATTACTTATCATAGCAGTGATAAGTTTTTCCTCTTCAAAAGAAATAAGAAACTGAGAGATAGAAGCTGTATCATCAGAAATGATCACAACAATATCTGAATT
This sequence comes from Streptococcus sp. 339, assembly GCF_013277285.1. Lineage (NCBI taxonomy): Bacteria > Bacillati > Bacillota > Bacilli > Lactobacillales > Streptococcaceae > Streptococcus > Streptococcus sp. 339. The sequence goes on from NZ_VMMR01000123.1 coordinate 2,384, forward strand.
ATAAAAATAGACATTTAGTATCTCTGCTTTATCTGATATATTGACTAGTTTATAGGTATCCAATTTAAGCTCTAGATTAATATTAATTCTAGATAACACTAAATACGAATTTTCCAGACTAAATATGTAAATAAAATTATCATTTGATAGTATTGCAGAAAATTCTTTGTCATATATTATTTGTCCATTATTATCTACTAATAATTCATCATGCCATAAAAGTTTACTATCTTGAGTATAAGATAGGAATATAGCATCATTTAAATCCAAATTTTTTATTTTCATCATCCTGTGACCTACTTTTTCATATACTTATAAAAAAGAAACAAAGAAATTGCATTTATAGTGGAAATGATAAAGAAAATGATTAATGTTTTTTGTAAATCATTTGCATACAGATTCCCTCCAAGTAATCCACCTAAACTATCTCCAATAAAATATGAAGTTTGAGATATACCATAGAAATATGAAATTTGTTCTTTAGGATACATATCCAACTCCATTAATTCTTGACTAATTACAGAACCATTTAAGAACAAAGCTCTGCATATAAGAATAAGAAACAAGTATAAAAATTGCATATTAAATATCAATAAAGCTGTTGATAAGCCCACTAAAATTTCACTGACCACAAAGATATACTCTTTATATTTTGAGGTTTTTTGACCTGAAAAAAGAGAAGAGAAATAAGTACTCAGTAGTCCTAAAATTGTCAATGTTACACCAATAACAGATACATTTATACCTTGTTTGCTTAAAATAACTGGAAGATATGGAGCAAATAAACTTACGCTTCCCCCCATAATGAAGCCGAATATTATAGTTCCAACAAGCAGGGTTCTAGCTTTTGCAAAATGTTTAAATTCAGCCTTCTCCAAATCGCCACTCTCATTATGAGATTGAGTAATAGGAGGAATTAGAAATACAGTAATCAGGCAAAGGACGCTCGAAAAAAGTAGAGTCAATTGTGTAGCGTTTTGAAACAAGAATGTTAAAATCCAGACAAGAAAACCTGCTAGTAGCATGCCTAAAGAACTTCCTACTCCATCTGCAAATTCTTTCAACGATACAATAGAGGAACGTTCTTCTTCACTTCCTATGCCCACAATCCATACTCTAATTAATAACAACACTACCGAAGCACCGATTCCTGAAACAAAACCAGATATTATAGAAATACCTGAGTTATTAGGAAACATCCTAAAAAATAAGCCAATACTATATAAAATTAAACCACATTGAATCACTCTTTGAGGGGTAAATCGTCCTATTTTTTTACCAATATAAAATGAAAAGATGCCAGCAAATGCCATGGCAGAATAGGATAGACCATAATTAGGGAGCCTATCATTCATTTCAAACCAGAGTGCATGAACTGTTTTTGAAGTATACATAGATAGTTTAAAAAACAAATTGAAAATAAAAAAATTGATTGCAATAGGATATTTTCTTAAGATAATTCGATAGTTATTCATGATATTCGCTCACTTCACTTTCTAGTGTTTCTTTCATATCCGATAATTTTTCATTATCACTAAAATGTGTATCTAAAATTTTCAATAACGGTTGCATTTGTTTAAATTTATTGCAGTTATATAAAATTTCTAAAGATATAACCAAATAATCTTCTAGAAAAGATAAATCTAACTGTGAAACTTTGAATTGACATTGTTCTAATAATCTTTGTGCTTTTTCATACATATTCAGCTCGACATATATGTATTGTAAGTCATACCAGAAATCAAAACTTCTATCAGATAAATAATACGCTTTTTTATAATTCGTTAGACTGTCCTGCAACAATTGAAGTTCGCTCAAAACGACGTCCGCTAATCTTTTCATAGACTTTCTCCCCTTTAGGAGCCCCTGCATAAGG
>NZ_VMMR01000124.1:0-549 GCF_013277285.1 Streptococcus sp. 339
GAGAAAAGTTGTTAGAACAAGCTCTTCTTCATGCGGATGAAACCTCTTATCAGGTCTTAGAAAGTGATAGCCATCTGACCTACTATTGGACTTTTTTGTCAGGAAAATCAGAGAAACAAGGGATTAGGCTTTACCACCATGATCAGCGTCGAAGTGGTTCAGTAGTACAAGAATTCCTAGGAGATTATTCTGGCTATGTGCATTGTGACATGTTGCGGCAGTAACTTAGGACTTTAGTACTCTAGTTCTGCCTATGCGATAGCAGTCCAAGATTTAGGAACAAGATGACGCTAAGCTTGGTAAGCTGCGAACCGCTAGAAGCTTATCGTCAACTGGAAGAAGCTGAACTTGTTGGATGTTGGGCGCATGTGAGAAGGAAGTTTTTTGAATCCACCCCCAAGCAAGCAGATAACTCATCCTTAGGAGCTAAAGGTTTAGCTTATTGTGACCAGTTATTTGCCTTGGAAAGAGACTGGGAGGTTTTGCCAGCTGATGAACGACTACAGAAACGTCAAGAAGAGCTCCAACCTCTAATGGAAGACTTCTTTG
>NZ_VMMR01000125.1:0-719 GCF_013277285.1 Streptococcus sp. 339
ACCTTCTTATGGCGACTTCAATATGTGCGAGAATATCGAACTTATGAACAAATTGCGGCTGATTTTGGTATCCACGAAAGCAACTTAACCCATCGGAGTCAATGGGTTGAAGTAACTCTTGTTCAAAGTGGTTTTACGATTTCAAGACCTCCTCTCAGTTCTGAGGACACGGTAATGATTGATGCGACGGAAGTAAAAATCAATCGCCCTAAAAAAACAATTAGCGAATGATTCTGGTAAAAAGAAATGCCACGCTATGAAGGCTCAAGCGATTGTCACAAGTCAAGGGAGAATTGTTTCTTTGGAGATCACTGTGAACTATTGTCATGATATGAAGTTGTTCAAAATGAGTCGCAGAAATATCGGACAAGCTGGTAAAATCTTGGCTGACAGTGGTTATCAAGGAATCATGAAGATAGATACTCAAGCACAAACTCCACGTAAATCCAGCAAACTCAAGCCGCTAACAGTTAAAGAGAAAGCCTGTAACCATGCGCTATCTAAGGAGAGAATCAAGGTTGAGAGTATTTTTGACAAAGTATAGTAGATTGAAACTAGAATAGTACACCTCTACTTCTAAAACATTGTTAGAAATCGATTTGACTGTCTTGATTGATTTGTCCTGTTCTTATTTCATTTCACTATGAAAACGTTTAAAATATTTTCAACAACCTATCGAAATCATCGTAAACGCTTCGGATTACGAATGAATTTGATTG
>NZ_VMMR01000126.1:0-5206 GCF_013277285.1 Streptococcus sp. 339
AAGTGATAAAGTCGGGAGTCCCAAAGCTATCCTAGCAGACCTAGCCTTTGAAGAATCAGCTTTTCCAAAACACACAGATGATTTTGATGAGGTGAGTCGCTTTTTGGAAGAACATGCCAGTTTCTCTTTTAACCTAGGAGACTTTGACGCTATCTGGCAAGAATACTTAGAACACTAGCATGATTCATTGGGTTTGGGCTAGTAATTTCTCCATCCCTTTGCTATAATAAAAAGAAATAAAAGGATTAGAGAGGTTCTTTATTTGAAGGAACATTCAATAGACATTCAACTGAGTCATCCAGATGACCTGTTTCATCTTTTTGGTTCCAATGAGCGCCATCTTCGTTTGATGGAAGAAGAGCTTGATGTGGTGATTCATGCTCGTACAGAGATTGTACAAGTCTTGGGGGGGGAGTCAGCTTGTGAGGAAGCTAGACAAGTTATTCAAGCCTTGATGGTTTTGGTAAATCGTGGAATGACAGTCGGCACACCAGATGTAGTGACTGCGATTAGCATGGTCAAAAACGATGAAATCGACAAATTTGTCGCCCTTTATGAAGAAGAAATTATCAAGGATAATACAGGGAAGCCTATCCGTGTCAAAACACTAGGTCAAAAACTTTATGTGGACAGTGTTAAACAGCATGATGTGACCTTTGGAATTGGGCCAGCAGGTACAGGGAAGACCTTTCTTGCAGTGACCTTAGCAGTGACTGCACTTAAACGTGGGCAAGTCAAGAGGATTATCTTGACACGTCCAGCGGTGGAAGCAGGAGAGAGTCTAGGTTTTCTTCCGGGTGATCTTAAGGAGAAGGTAGATCCTTACCTTCGACCTGTTTATGATGCTTTGTATCAGATTCTGGGGAAAGACCAAACAACTCGACTCATGGAGCGTGAAATTATTGAGATTGCGCCCCTTGCCTATATGCGTGGACGGACCTTGGATGATGCCTTTGTCATTCTCGATGAGGCGCAAAATACGACCATTATGCAGATGAAGATGTTTTTGACTCGTTTAGGTTTTCATTCTAAGATGATTGTCAATGGAGATATCAGTCAGATTGACCTGCCACGCAATGTCAAGTCCGGTTTGATTGATGCCCAAGAGAAACTCAAGAACATTCACCAGATTGACTTTGTTCATTTTTCAGCCAAGGATGTGGTTCGCCACCCAGTTGTCGCTCAGATTATCCGAGCCTATGAACCAGAACCGGTTAAAAAAGAAGAGAGTGAAGAATTAGATTCTCAACCTCTATATGAAGGATAGTTCTTTTGTACTTAAAGTTATCTCAATACTAAATCTATAGTAGATTGAAGCTAGAATAGTACGTTGTGACTGCTAAAACATTTTTAGAAATTAATTTGACTTTCCTGATTGATTTGTTTATATCTTATTTCAATCTACTATAAGTTTGCTTTTTAAATGTTTTATTCAATATCCTTATATTAGATTAGAAAGGTTTCAAGTGGAAGAAACGTATGGAATCAATCTTTTTAAAACTAGCTCAGTATCCCATAGTCGAGACAGAGCGTTTGTTGCTTAGACCTGTAACTTTGAATGATGCGGAAGCAATGTTTGACTATGCCTCGGACAAGGATAATACACGTTACACTTTTTCAACCAATCAAAATGTAGAAGAAACCAAGAATAATATTGCTCAGTTCTACTTGGCTAATCCCTTGGGACGCTGGGGGATTGAATTAAAAGATAACGGCAAGTTTATCGGAACCATTGACTTGCACAAGATTGATCCTGTTCTTAAGAAGGCAGCTATTGGCTACATTATCAATAAAAAGTATTGGAATCAAGGATTGACGACAGAAGCCAATCGTGCCGTAATTGAGCTAGCTTTTGAGAAGATAGGAATGAATAAGTTAGTTGCTTTACACGATAAGGCTAATCCCGCGTCAGGAAAGGTCATGGAGAAATCAGGCATGCGTTTTTCCCACGAAGAAGCTTATGCTTGTATGGACCAGCATGAAAAAGGCCGAATCGTGACAAGAGTTCATTATGTCTTGACCAAGGAAGACTATTTTGCAAATAAATAAGCAGTTGAAAAGAAATTTTTCGACTGTTTTTTCTTCCTCTTACGAATAATCTAAGAGAGGAGAAAATATGGAAGCAATTATCGAGAAAATCAAAGAGTATAAAATCATCGTCATCTGTACTGGTCTGGGCTTGCTTGTAGGCGGATTTTTCCTGCTAAAGCCAGCTCCACAAACACCTGTAAAGGAAACGAATTTGCAGGCTGAAGTTGCAGCTGTTTCCAAGGATTTGGTATCCGAAAAGGAAGTGAACAAGGAAGAGAAGGAAGAACCCCTTGAACAAGATCTAATCACAGTAGATGTCAAAGGTGCTGTCAAATCGCCAGGGATTTATGACTTGCCTGTAGGTAGTCGAGTCAATGATGCTGTTCAGAAGGCTGGTGGCTTGACAGAGCAAGCAGACAGCAAGTCGCTCAATCTAGCTCAGAAAGTTAGTGATGAGGCTCTGGTTTACGTTCCTACTAAGGGAGAAGAAGCAGTTAGTCAACAGACTGGTTCGGGGACAGCTTCTTCAACAAGCAAGGAAAAGAAGGTCAATCTCAACAAGGCCAGTCTGGAAGAGCTTAAACAGGTTAAGGGACTGGGAGGAAAACGAGCTCAGGACATTATAGACCATCGTGAGGCAAATGGGAAATTCAAGTCGATTGATGAACTCAAGAAGGTCTCTGGCATTGGTGCTAAGACCATAGAAAAGCTAAAAGACTATGTTACAGTGGATTAAGAACATCCCCATTCCCCTAATTTACCTGAGTTTTTTGTTACTTTGGTTTTATTACGCTATTTTCTCAGCATCCTATCTTGCTTTGTTGGGCTTTGTTTTTCTGCTAGTCTGTCTCTTTTTCCAATTTCCATGGAAATCAACAGGCAAAGTTTTAGTGATTTGTGGAGTCTTTGGCTTCTGGTTTCTGTTTCAAAATTGGCAACAGAGCCAAGCGAGTCAAAATCTGGCGGATTCTGTTGAAAGGGTACGGATTCTGCCTGACACTGTTAAGGTCAATGGTGATAGTCTGTCCTTTCGCGGCAAGGCTGATGGACGCATTTTTCAAGTCTATTATAAACTCCAGTCCGAGGAGGAGAAAGAAGCCTTTCAAGCTTTAACCGACCTGCATGAGATAGGACTAGAAGGGAAGCTTTCGGAGTCAGAAGGGCAGAGAAATTTTGGTGGCTTTAATTACCAAGCCTATCTGAAGACTCAGGGAATTTACCAGACTCTCAATATCAAAACAATCCAGTCACTTCAAAAGATTGGCAGTTGGGATATAGGAGAAAACTTGTCCAGTTTACGTCGAAAGGCTGTGGTTTGGATTAAGACGCACTTTCCAGACCCTATGCGCAATTACATGACAGGACTCTTGCTGGGACATCTGGACACCGACTTTGAGGAGATGAATGAGCTTTATTCCAGTCTAGGAATTATCCACCTCTTTGCCCTATCTGGCATGCAGGTAGGTTTTTTCATGAACGGATTTAAGAAACTTCTCTTGCGATTGGGCTTGACCCAAGAAAAGTTGAAATGGCTGACTTATCCCTTTTCCCTTATCTATGCGGGACTAACTGGATTTTCAGCATCGGTTATTCGCAGTCTCTTGCAAAAGCTACTGGCTCAACATGGGGTTAAGGGCTTGGATAATTTTGCCTTGACAGTGTTTCTCCTCTTTATTGTCATGCCAAACTTTTTCTTGACAGCAGGAGGAGTCTTGTCCTGCGCTTATGCTTTTATCCTGACCATGACCAGCAAAGAAGGGGAGGGGCTCAAGGCTGTTGCTAGTGAAAGTCTAGTCATCTCCTTGGGCATATTGCCCATTCTATCCTTCTATTTTGCGGAATTTCAACCTTGGTCCATCCTCTTGACCTTTGTCTTTTCCTTTCTATTTGACTTGACCTTCTTACCGCTCTTGTCTATCTTATTTGCCCTTTCCTTTCTCTATCCAGTCATTCAACTGAATTTTATCTTTGAATGGTTGGAGGGAATGATTCGCTTGGTCTCGCAGATGACAAGTAGGCCGTTTGTCTTTGGACAACCTAATGCATGGTTTTTAATTTTATTGTTAATTTCCTTGGCTTTGGTCTATGATTTGAGGAAAAATATCAAAAGAGTAGCTGGCTTCAGCTTACTTATTGTGGGTCTCTTTTTCTTGACCAAGCATCCACTGGAAAATGAAATTACCATGCTGGATGTGGGGCAAGGAGAAAGTATTTTCCTAAGGGATGTAACTGGGAAGACCATTCTCATAGATGTAGGTGGCAAGGCAGAATCTGATAAGAAAATTGAAAAATGGCAAGAAAAGGCGACGACCAGCAATGCCCAGCGAACCTTGATTCCCTATCTCAAAAGTCGAGGAGTAGCCAAGATTGACCAGCTGATTTTGACAAATACGGACAAGGAACATGTTGGAGATTTGTTGGAGGTGACCAAGGCTTTTCATGTAGGGGAGATTTTAGTATCAAAAGGAAGTCTGAAACAGAAGGAATTTGTGGCAGAACTACAGGCGACTCAAACCAAGGTGCGCAGTGTGACAGCAGGAGAGAACTTGCCAATTTTTGGAAGTCAGTTAGAAGTCCTATCTCCAAGGAAAATTGGAGATCATGAAGATACCCTGGTTTTGTATGGAAAACTCTTGGATAAAAACTTTCTTTTCACTGGAAATTTGGAGGAGAAAGGAGAGAAGGACATGCTGAAGCACTATCCTGACCTAGAAGTGGATGTTTTGAAAGCTAGCCAACATGGCTCTAAAAAATCATTAAGTTCAGACTTTTTAGAACAGCTCAAACCAGAGATGACTCTCATCTCAGTTGGAAAGAACAATCGAACGAAACTCCCCCATCAGGAAACTTTGACACGACTGGAAGGTATCAATAGCAAAGTTTACCGAACTGACCAGCATGGAGCTATACGGTTTAAAGGTTGGAATAGTTGGAAGATTGAAAGCGTTCGATAGGAAAGATAAATATTATTATTAGACTTCCTGCGAAACAAAATATGGTATAATAGTTCTATGAATTATGAAGCAAGTAAACAACTAACTGATGCACAATTTAATCGTCTTGTTGGTGTTCAGCGCACGACTTTTGAAGAGATGTTAGCTGTATTAAAAATTAAACACGCAAAAGATGGATAAAAACCTAAATTAAGCCTAGAATACCTTCTTATGGCGACTTC
>NZ_VMMR01000127.1:0-6209 GCF_013277285.1 Streptococcus sp. 339
TGTTTTGAGCAACCTGCGGTTAGCTTCCTAGTTTGCTCTTTGATTTTCATTGAGTATAATACAAAAATCCGATGAACTTCACCGGACTCTCTTATTTTGAATTTTTGCCTGCTTTACGCTTTTCAGCCATTTCGGCTGCCTTTCGAGGCAAGACAATTTCCGTTGTGTAAGCTGTCCCAAAGCGCAAGACACCTGCAATAGGGGCAAAGACAACTGCCAGATAGTTGTAGAAGAAATCGCCCTTAAAGGCATAAGCTAGCGCTCCAATGATGAAAAATAGAACAACTGCTTGAATCACTGCTAATAAAATTACTCGTTTCATGTGACCTCCTGACTCTATTATAGCATGAGAATCATCAAAAAGCCGACTAAATTATTCAAAGCGTGGAGAGAAATACTGTAGACCAGACCTTTTCTGCTAATATAAGCCAAGCCCAAGCTAAAACCAAGGCTAAAATAGACAAAAAATTGTTGCACATCACCTGGGAAATGAATCAAGGCAAACAAAACACTCGATACCAGAAGAAAAATCAGAGTTTGTTTACTATTGTCCTGCTTAGGAAAGAGGTAGCGTGCTAACATCCCTCTAAAGATAAGTTCTTCCGTCAAAGGAGCAAAAATAACGACCGCAAAGAATGAGAAAAGTGGTTGAGACAAGGTCAAGTCTATCGCTATTTGCTGATTTACTGAAGGATCATTTGGCAAGAAGAATTGAACGACCAGAGATAAGAACCAAACCAAGGCAGGAAGCCAAATAAATCGGTTGAAGCCACTCTTCTCAATACGAACAGGACCTTTCTGATACCATTTGTAAATGCCGTACACATAAACTCCAGCCAAGGCCACATAGAGCAAGGTCACAGCATAGGGTGAACCGCCTAAGGCAAGCGACGTAGTCGCGAGCACCTGAATGAAGCCATAGATGAATAAAAAGGATAGAATGGCTAGAAGAAACCAGCCAAGGTTTTTAAGTAGTTTCATAAAGGACTCCTATCTTGCTTTATAACTGTTTTTCAATACAAAGAGGTTTGCTATTCCTAACACAAGTACCCAGGCAAGTAACATGCCGATATTAGAAAAAGATATTTCCCCACCTTTTTTATTTAAAAGATTTACAATTGGACCAACAAAAGAGTAATCCAACACTTTCTGAGCCGTATCATTTTGAAGAGCAATCATAGGTAAAAAAGAGACAATTAACATAGGGAAGATACTATAAACTTGCGCTTTAGATTGAGTATCTGATACCGCACCGATTAGAAGGTTGAGAAAAATAACACTAATAGTTGCTAGGAGCAAATAGATAACATAGGCAAATAAGTAACCTGATAGATCTACTTTAAGATAGATGGGAAGTACAATCATAGCAAGTAACATTATCAGAATAGGGAGAACAAGCATACTGAAAGTATATTCTGTTGCTGTCACACCACTTAGGATGAGTGATTTAAGATTTCGTTTTTCCTTATCTTCTGCCATCATAATCGATACCATATAACCACTTCCCATGCTCAAGACCATCGTCAAGCTAGCAGATAGTAAAAATAGGCTCAATTGTCCATTCTTATTTAAAAATTCATTATATAAAACAGCAATACCAAAAGGCATCAATAAAGTCGCTAACAAAGTTGAATTGCTAATAAGAACTTGCACTCTTAACCATAGTAGGGCATTTAATTTTCTAAACATCTAACTTTTCTCCTGTCAATCTGATAAAGATTTCTTCTAGTGTCGGCTCACAAGAGTGAACCACCATCAAATCTGTCGTGTCTAAATGTGGCAATTCTTCAAATGGAACTATCTGTTCTCGTCCATCGTTATAAACCACACGTACTTTCTTATCCACATGGTACTTCTGGATAATATCTTGCGGACTTCCATACTCTATTAAATTACCCTTATTTAATAGAGATAAGCGATCACAAAGCAGAGTTGCTTCATTCATATCATGCGTGGTCAGAAAGATAGTTGTCCCCGCCTGCTTTAATTCTTGGAGTAGGGTATGAATCATCTTAGATGTTGTAGGGTCTAAGCCACTGGTTGGCTCATCCAGAAAGAGAATCTTAGGAGCATTCAGAAGGGCACGAGCCAAGAACATTCGTTGTTTCATCCCTGTAGATAGTTTTTCTGCGATAATATCTTTAGCATCTGCCAATCCAACCTGTTGGAGCACCTGATTTACTCTATCTGACTTGAGACCATATAACTTAGCGTAAATGAGCAGATTTTTGTAAAGACTCATCTTTTCATAAAAGCCACTGCCATCACTAACAATACCAATTTGTTCCAAATCATTTGAGGTTAAATCTTGAGAATTCTTGCCTAACAAAACTGTTTTACCTTGATCTGCAGCCAACTGTCCTGTTAAGACATTGATCATGGTTGTTTTACCTGAGCCAGAGGGACCAAGAAAACCAAAGATTTCTCCCTCCTTAATTTCAAAAGAAATCTGATGAAGAGCTTTTTTGCTCCCAAAACTTTTGCTTACATTTTCAACACGAATCATAAAAACTCCTTTATTTGAAATAGCGTTTTACCATAGGTAACTGCATCACATTGATATAAACATGGATGGCTCCTACAAGCAAGAAGGCTAGTAACTGAATCTCTCCTGTCAAGAAAGAAATGATAAAAAGAAAAATATATAAGCCTGGTAAGACATATTGGTTTAATTGGAATAAAATTCGAAAACTCTGTTCCAAATTAGCCTGACGCTCCCCTTCATCATAAGAATTTACATACTCTAAGACATCCTTTGGTGTTGAGAAAAATGCCAAATCAAACTGACGAACAATCGCAATGGTCTTAAAAAGATATTTTTGAACACTGAGAATCAGCACTAATCCCAAAAAAGAAAGAGATAAGGTTAGATTGCTTCTATTTGGTACAATCACTTCACTACCTGAGATGAAAAGAGCCAATAAAATCGCTACACTTGCAATATTAAAAGCAGTGGTTCCAAACTCGAGATTCCGATACATTTGCACATAATAGGTTTCATTCAGATCATCATCCATTTCCTCTTGATACAAGGAATGAAATTTTCTGCTTTTCTTTAAGAAATTGAATGTCAAAAGAATGCTAATGAAACCTAACACTAAACAAATAGCTGATATCCATGGTATCAAGATTTTTACATCTAACATAATTCCGTGGGATTCGGCAACAGCCTTAAACATCCCTACAAAAATGCCCAAGAAAAATCCCAAGACAACAACCATTAAAAACAACAATCCACGTTTCTTTTTCTTTTCCATATTCATTCTCCTTATTTACTTACTAGATTTTTGGATTTCTTTTCAATCCAGTCAACGACTGGGATAAGAGCAAAGTAGACCCAAATAAATTGGTCGCTGTAATAGAGATCAAACCATCCTAGATTTGTTCCAATTAGTAGACACAGGCTGACTAATAGAGCTATGGCAACTACATAATAAATCACTTTATACTTGTTCATCACTCGTCCTCCTCCAAGCGAAATACCGATTCGACTGTTTCGTTGAAAATCTGAGATATTTTCAGGGCAATGATAATGGATGGGGTGTACTCATCCCGTTCTAGTAGGCTAACGGTCTGTCTGGAAACCCCTGCCAGCTTGGCTAGGTCTGTTTGATTGAGGCCATCGCGAGCCCGCAGCTCTTTTAGACGATTTTTTAGTTGCATGTTACACACCTACTTTCCGTCAAATTCAACAGTTTGGATATCCTCAATGCGTTGTAGTTTGAATTTTTCTTTTCCTTTTTTATTAACACGACGTAGCTTGACCCATTCCTCATCAACATCCACAACTTCCCAGTTATCTGTTCCAAAAACTTGTCCAACGATTGTCGGTGTTTTCCCAATCAATTCTTTTAATAATCTTGACATTTCTTTATTTCCTTTCTGTTTTTGCTCAATTCTTTTGATTTTATTCTCTAATTTCTTGACCCTTTGGGTATGATAGAGATAAAACATAATCACAAGAGGTACAAATCCTAATGCCCACATAATCGTTCCCTGCTCCTTTTCTCTTAACTTGATTATATTGTAACACATCTTTTTCTTTTTGACAAGCATATTTGTCAAAAAGTTTATGATTTTTGTCATTTTGCAAAAGAAAACGGTCAGGAGTAAAATCCTGACCAGTTTATCTACTATTAAAAGCCTAATTTTTCAAAGATTTCTGAGAAGTTTTGGCTGATAGCATCAAGTGATACTTGCACTTCTTCTCGTGTTTGGTTGTTCTTGACCGTCACTTGTCCGCTTTCGACTTCGCTCTCACCTAGAGTGATGAGGGTCTTAGCCGCAAAGACATCGGCTGACTTGAACTGAGCTTTGAGCTTACGGTTGAGGTAATCACGCTCTGCTTTGAAACCTTGTTGGCGAAGAGCCTGTACCAATTCCAAGGCCTTAACATTTGCTCCATCACCCAAGACTGCGATATAGACATCTAGGGCGTTTTCGATAGGGAGAGCCACACCTTTCTTTTCAAGAATGAGAAGCAGGCGCTCTACACCAAGTCCAAAACCAAAGCCAGCAGTTTCAGGGCCTCCAAAATAAGAAACCAAACCATCGTAACGACCACCCGCACAGACTGTCAAGTCATTGCCCTCAATCTCAGTGATAAACTCGAAAATAGTGTGATTGTAGTAGTCCAGACCACGCACCATATTGGCATCGATGATGTAGTCTACACCAAGATTTTCCAACATCTGACGCACAGCATCAAAATGAGCTTGGCTTTCTTCATCAAGGAAATCCAAGATAGACGGTGCATTCTCTACTGCTACCTTGTCTTCTTTTTCTTTAGAGTCCAAGACACGGAGAGGATTTTCTTCCAAACGACGTTGGCTATCCTTAGACAAGGTCTCCTTGAGCGGTGTCAAATAGTCAATCAAGGCTTGGCGGTAGGCCGCACGGCTCTCAGGATTTCCAAGAGTGTTGAGGTGCAGTTTGACACCTTGGATACCGATTTCTTTTAGGAAGTGGGCTGCCATAGCGATGGTTTCCACATCGGTAGCTGGATTGCTAGATCCAAAACACTCAACACCAATCTGGTGGAACTGGCGCAAACGCCCTGCCTGTGGACGCTCGTAACGGAACATAGGACCCATGTAGTAGAACTTGCTTGGCTTTTGCACTTCTGGCGCGAAGAGTTTATTTTCCACATAGGAACGGACAACTGGCGCTGTTCCTTCTGGACGGAGGGTGATATGACGGTCACCCTTGTCATAGAAGTCGTACATTTCCTTGGTTACGATATCCGTTGTATCTCCGACAGAGCGGCTGATAACCTCGTAATGCTCAAAAATGGGCGTGCGCACTTCTGCGTAGTTGTAGCGCTTGAAAATTTCACGGGCAAAGCCCTCAACGTACTGCCATTTGGCAGATTCAGCAGGTAAAATATCCTGCGTTCCTTTTGGTTTTTGTAATTTCATAGGGAATCCTCTTTAAACTTAATAGTCTTATTTTACCATAAATAAAGGGATTAAAACAGTGAGAAAAAAATTAGGATTTCCCCCAAATCATTCATACCTCTCTCAACTAGATGTAACTTACCAAACCCCTGACCTCATGAGCCACTTTCTTCCTCCTTATGAGGTCAGTTTTACTTTCTGCTGTTCCAGTATCGTTTTTCCTCGCTAGATTTCCTCAAAAGGGCAGACTCCTCCCTTGGTGCGTCACACGATTTTTTCATCTCGACTGTTCTTTAATGCATCATTAACGACGCTTTTCTTCTAGGTGGTTCATAAGGAACAGGAAGATTCAGGTTGACTTTTCTAATCCTAGAATAAAGTGCTGAAAACAATTCGGAATAGGCATAGAGACTAGACAATTTGAGGAGCTGCTTGCGTCCTGTTCGAACACATTTTCCTACCACGTGAAGAAAAAGATGGCGGAAGCGTTTGATTGTTAAAGTTTGGAAGTCACCTCCAGCTAGATGTTTGAGAAAAAGATAGAGATTGTAGGCGATACAGCTCTTCATCATACGAACTTCGTTTTTGATTAAGGCTGAACTATCCGTTTTATCACCAAAAAATCCCTCCTTCATCTCCTTGATGAAATTCTCGGCTTGACCACGTTTTCGTTCAGAGAACTGGCAGACACGACGCTTGTGCGACCAAGATCCTGCTTGATAGAGAGTTTCTGAGTAGGCGGAGTGGGGCAAGATGGTTAAGTCCTCATCCTGTGGGCAAGGGAGGGAAAGGTCTCCAAGACGGCTCAGAACA
>NZ_VMMR01000128.1:0-715 GCF_013277285.1 Streptococcus sp. 339
AGTTACTTTGAGAAGTTACCGAAAAATATTTTTCATATCTATTGACTTTTAGGGGTGAAATTTGGTATGATAGTAAGCGGTATTGTTTACCCCATTTGAAAGGCCCCGGAACCTTCCAAATACTTTTCGATGGGAAGGAACACCCATCACCGTAAACAAAAATCGAACTATATATAGGAGAAATCATGAACAAAACAACATTTATGGCTAAACCAGGCCAAGTTGAACGTAAATGGTACGTAGTTGACGCAACTGATGTACCACTTGGACGTCTTTCTGCAGTAGTTGCTAGCGTACTTCGCGGAAAAAACAAACCAACATTTACACCACACACTGATACAGGTGACTTTGTGATTGTTATCAATGCTGAAAAAGTTAAATTAACTGGTAAAAAAGCAACTGATAAAATCTACTACACTCACTCAAACCACCCAGGTGGATTGAAACAAATCTCTGCAGGTGAACTTCGTTCTAAAAATGCAGTACGTTTGATCGAGAAATCAGTTAAAGGTATGCTTCCACACAATACACTTGGACGCGCTCAAGGTATGAAGTTGAAAGTATTTGTTGGAGCTGAGCACACTCATGCTGCACAACAACCAGAAGTTCTTGACATTTCAGGACTTATCTAAGGAAAGGAACAAATAAAGTATGTCACAAGCACAATATGCAGGTACTGGACGTCGTAAAAACGCTGTTGCACGCGTTCGCCTTG
>NZ_VMMR01000129.1:0-3892 GCF_013277285.1 Streptococcus sp. 339
AGAAACCGTAGAGAAAAAATCTGGTAATAATAGTACTGATACTAGCAACAGTGGCA
The DNA here is from genome assembly GCF_013277285.1 of Streptococcus sp. 339. NCBI lineage: Bacteria > Bacillati > Bacillota > Bacilli > Lactobacillales > Streptococcaceae > Streptococcus > Streptococcus sp. 339. The sequence continues at coordinate 57 of NZ_VMMR01000129.1, forward strand.
ACACCAACAATGGAGCTACTACCAACCCTGCTGGCAGCAATAGCAACAGTGTGACACCAGATAACAGAGGCAATACTCCAGCCCCTGGTGTGACAACTGACAATAGTAGCAATACGACCCTTACTACTCCATCGTCTACTGTTGGACAGGCACAAGCAAGCACTTCGACTCAAGAAACGCCAGTTTCTACAAGCACTCCAAACAATTCAGGAACTACAGTGACTCCTAACGAGACTCGTCCTGTTGACAAGTCTGAGCTTGCTCGATTGGTTGAAGGATTGGAAAGTCGTTTGAAAGATTTGGATGATATAGATAGTACAACGCTTGAGTCAGCTAAAGCTCTTCTTACAGAGATTAAACAAGCTCTTAATGACGAAAGTTTGACAGAGTCCGATTTGCGTGATATTGTTAGAAGAGTGAGAGAGGTAATAGACTCCTTAAAAGGTGTGAAAGAAGACCAGCAAAATCAAGAAAAAGATCAGATGAAAGACGATAGTCAGACAACTACTGAATTTTCATATGTAGTAATGATTGGCAGTCTACTTGCCCTTCTTGGGCTCCTTCTCTTCCTCATCGCGCGTCGTAAGAAAGAGTCAGAACTCAAGAAATTGGTCAAGGAACTAAGCAAGCTTGAAGCAGAATTGGATTCTACAAATGTGGATACGAAAGTTCTCGACCAAGCACGAGAAGCTCTCGCTCAAGCAGTTGCTTTCCTAGCCAATGAGAAAGAGTCTGACCACACAGAAGACGAGTTGATTGAGAAACTCAAAGCGATTCTTGCTCAGCTAAGATAAGCGACATGTTGAAATATCGCAGGTGACCATAGAAGTTACTACATTGCTGGATAATGACGATAGGAAAAGTTAGTCGCAAACCTGTAGTGGGAATATACCAGCTTCTAGTGGGGAAGTGGTTCTGGGAACAGGACACCGTCTTTTAAATGTGAATGCTTCCTCCTCTAGTACAAGTAGAAGTCTTTGATGGTAGAGTAAGATAAAGAAGAAACACGAAACAAGTAAGATAGTTCATGAAATGGAACTGAAAATTGCTGGTGTGGACTCTTGAAGGAAGTAATGGATAGAAAGAAGTTGAAAAGCGTCTTTCTATCCATCTTTCTTTAGGAGTTGATGTAAGCGCTCTCTATCACTTGGTTTTGTCAGATGATTGTGCTCTCCATAACCAACCATACGTATATCATATATAGTAGATTGAAATAAGATATGAACAAAGAGATTGAGAAAGTCAAATTAATTTCTAGAAATATTTTAGAATCCGTAGCCTACTATTCTAGGCTCAATATACTACACTTAAAAAATATTTCTATTGATTAATAGGGATTATTGTGGTATAATCTAGGTAGATTAGAAGTCATCAAAGGTGCAGCAATGTATAACTAGGTGACCTTTTTTCATATAGTGGAGACTGTTAGAATGAATGTTGCCATATTTGAATTAACAAATTTCAAGGAATATATTCCTTGAAATATTGATATAGTTGATAAAATACGATTAGTTTATAATCCTGTGTTAGCACCTACTACGTTAAAAATGGCGATTGAACCTGCACTGACAGAAGAAGAATTGTATCAACATATGAAAGATAAATCTCATTGGGATTTTTCATATAATGTTGATGATGAATTTTATAAAAAGGATTGCGTAGATTTATGGTAAATTGGTTAATCGTCAGTATATTTTAGCTAAGTAAGCCTACTTATTTGATAGTTACCTTAGAAATTTCCTTCAAGAAATATTGGAGAGAATTGAAGTCTTTTTGAAAAAGAGTACCGCTGATGCTCTGACGCTTGGATACCAAAAAACTATTTATATTTTTGAAGACGATGATTTATATTTTTCTGAACAATCTAAATACTGCAAGGATAACCCTAAACGTCAGGATACTGTCTTGAAAACAAAGTATCATTTATCGCGGTTTATTTTTGAAAAACAAGATGATTCCATAGTAAAGAATCAGATTAGACAATATGGTGTTGTGTTGCCTTGGACTGTTTTTCGTTTAATGACATTTGGAAATATATCATCATTTCTTGTCGCCTTACAACCAGGTTATCGAAATAAGGTTGCTGCTTATATTAGTTTGCTCTTGTATAAGGATGATAAAATTCCAGCTAAAATCTTATTGTCCTGGTGTAATGCACTTCGATATCTTAGAAATATATGCTCATATAATGGCAGATTATATGAACGCTTACACCATACCTTACCTGCTCTTCATCATTCTGATAAGGAGTTATTGGAGACAAACTCAGAGAATGATGATAAGACATTATTTATTTATTTTATAGCAATGAGACATCTTATTTTGTCCATGTCCCTAGAAACCCAGAATTTTTGGAATAAAAAATACAAAATTTACTAGAAGAAGGAAGTAGAGAACAAGTTGATTTGAGACACTACGGTCTTCCAGAGGAATGGGTGAACTTATTGACAATTAAGAATAGGATAATCTCTTAGATAGATAATTATTGGAAAGAATAAGATAGTATGGAGGTCTAGTATAAAACAAAATAAAGGGCACAAAACTTTTTTATTCTGTGTTGTGCCTTGAGTGAAACAAAAGGAATAAATTATAACAATGAAAAAAGTTGCCATTATTGGAGCAGGAATTGTGGGGGCAACAGCTGCCTACCACCTCTCGAAAGAAAGTGACCTAGAGGTAACCGTCTTTGACCATGGACAAGGTCAGGCTACCAAGGCTGCAGCAGGAATTATCAGTCCTTGGTTTTCCAAACGCCGCAATAAAGCTTGGTACAAAATGGCGCGCTTGGGGGCTGATTTTTATGTGGATTTATTAGCTGATTTAGAGAAATCAGGGCAAGAAATCGACTTTTACCATCGTTCGGGAGTCTTTCTCCTGAAAAAGGATGAATCCAAGTTGGAAGAACTCTATGAATTAGCCCTCCAGCGCAGAGAAGAATCTCCCTTGATAGGGCAATTAGCCATTCTGGACCAAGCATCATCTAATGAATTATTCCCTGGTTTGCAGGGATTTGACCGTCTGCTCTATGCTTCTGGTGGAGCGAGAGTAGATGGCCAACTTTTAGTGACTCATTTGCTGGAATCAAGTCATGTCAAGCTGGTCAAAGAAAAAGTGACTCTGACACCGTTAGCATCAGGCTACCAGATTGGTGAAGAGGAGTTTGAGCAGGTTATTTTGGCGACGGGAGCTTGGTTGGGGGATATGTTAGAACCCTTGGGTTATGCTGTGGATGTCCGTCCTCAGAAAGGACAGCTCCGAGATTATCAGCTGGCCCAAGACATGGAATTTTACCCTGTTGTCATGCCAGAAGGGGAATGGGATTTGATTCCTTTTGCAGGTGGCAAATTGTCCCTAGGTGCTACCCATGAAAATGATATGGGATTTGATTTGACGGTAGATGAAATCTTGCTCCAGCAAATGGAGGAGGCAGCCTTACCTCACTATCCAGTTTTAGCTAGAGCGACTTCAAGGGCTGAGCGTGTGGGAATCCGTGCCTATACTAGTGATTTCTCTCCTTTCTTTGGGCAAGTGCCAGAATTGGCAGGTGTCTACGCTGCTAGTGGACTAGGTTCATCAGGCCTCACAACTGGTCCTATTATTGGTTACCACCTAGCTCAATTGGTCAAAGGCAAGGAGTTGACTTTGAACCCTGAAAACTACCCAATTGAAAACTATGTCAAACCGGTAAAAAGCGAATAATACTCAATGAAAATCAAAAAACAAACTAGGAAACTAGCAGCGGGCTGCTCAAAGCACTGCTTTGAGGTTGTGGATAGAACTGACGAAGTCAGCTTAAAGCACTGCTTTGAGGTTGTGGATAGAACTGACGAAGTCAG
>NZ_VMMR01000013.1:0-4686 GCF_013277285.1 Streptococcus sp. 339
GCAGCCTTGAATGGACAAGGGACTGACAAAGAGCCATTACGAACAGCCGCAACAACAGATGCGACAGCTACCAAAGAGACAGCTAAGTATCAAAATGCAACAGCAGACAAGAAAAAAGCTTATGATGCAGCATTAGAAGCCGCTCAAAAAGTTCTAGCAAAAGCAGGAGCTACACAAGCAGAGGTGAATGCAGCTAAGCAAGCAGTAGAGAATGCAAAAGGTCAATTGGATGGAGTGGCAAGCGACAAGTCTGCCTTGAATGTCGAGCTTGGTAAAGAATCTGGCACGAAAGAATCTGACAAGTATCAGAATGCAGACCAAGCTAAGCGTACTGCCTACGATCAAGCACTTGCGGCAGCGAAAGCTGTAGCAGCTAAAGAAGGTGCAAGTCAAGCAGGGATTGACCAAGCTAAGAATGACCTAGTGGCAGCTGCGGCAGCCTTGAATGGACAACCAATAAGTAAAGATGAGTCAAAAGACGAAACTTCAACAAAACCTGAAAATTCTGGTAATGCAACAACAGAAGAGAATGGGCAAACAGTACCAGACCAACCAAAAGGTAATTCACCAGAGGATGTTTCAACCGAATCAAACACAGCCAATTCAAATGGAAATGAAGAAATTAAACAAGAAAATGAAGTAGAACCTGATAAAAAAGTAGAAGTTCAAGAGAAAACAATAGAACTAAGAAGTGTTTCTGATGTGGAACTCTATAGTTATGAAGGCAATCAATCAAAACAACATACAAGCTTAGATAAAGTACCAGATAATAAATCTGCTTATTTCATTAAGGTGAAGTCAGCTAAATTTAAAGATGTACTGCTTCCAGTTTCAAACATTGAGGACACTACAAAAGATGGCAAACCAGTCTATAAAATTACAGCTAGCTTGGAACACTTGAAGCAATCTTTAGACAATCAATACCAAGACAATTTTACTTATTATCTTCCAAAAGTTGTTCAAAACGATGGTCCTATCTACACATCTTTTAAAAAACTAGTAGCTGATATGAATAGTAGACCTAATGGAACTTTCACTTTGGGTGCAACAATGAATGCTCGTGAGGTTGAATTGGATGAAAACCAAGAAAGTTATGTTACAAAGAATTTCACAGGGACATTAATTGGTAGTCATCAGGGGAAACATTATGCTATCTATAATTTGAAAAAGCCATTATTCAATACATTAAATAGAGCTACTGTTAAGGATCTCACCTTAAAAGATGTTAATATTTCTGGTAAGAATCATGTCGCATCAGTTGCTAAGGAAGCCACAAATTCTTCAACTTTAGATAACGTTCACGCAAATGGAATCATTGCTGGTGAGCTAGGTATCGGAGGACTTGTCCAAAAAGTTGATAATTCTACAGTAAGAAATAGTAGCTTCACCGGAAGAATAACAAATACCTTTGTTACAAAGTCTCAGTATGCAATTGGTGGCTTAGTAGGACAATTAACTGGATCTAATTCTGTAGTAGATCATTCTATTTCAACAGTAACCATTTCAAGTAATGGAGAACATTCTAATCAAACAATTGGTGGAATTGCAGGTATCGTAGAAAATAATGCAACTGTAAAAAATAGTTATGCTGAAGGTGAAATAAATAATGCTAAACCATTCGCTAGAGTTGGTGGAGTTGCAGGTTCCCTTTGGACAAATGGCTCTAGCACGGAGGACAATTCTGGGATTCTACAAAATGTCCTAAGCGATATGAATATTACAAATGGGAATGCGATTTCTGGTTACCACTTCAATGGTATGAAGGAGACAGAGGTTTACAGTAATAAAGACAATAAGGTAGTTAATGTTCAAGCAGTTGGAGATGAGGTAATGTCAGTTGATTCCACTGCAGAACGTGGTACTGAGATTGAAAAAACAGCAGTTCAAGCCAAGAAAGACCAGATTACTACAAAGAAAACTATAACCGTGGAAGATTTCACAAATTCTGCTAAACAGGATGTAGATTATACAAAGGCTACTCATTATCAAGCGACAAGAGAAGTTGCATATAAAAACATAGAAAAATTATTGCCTTTCTATAATAGAGATACCATTGTGAAATATGGAAATCAATTGTCAGCTGATAATAATCTATTTAAGAAAGAATTGTTATCTGTTGTAGCTTTGAAAAATGAGGAAGTGGTCTCAGATATTACTTCAGACAAGCACTCTATCAATCACTTATTACTACATTACAAAGATGGAACATCTGAGAAAGTAAGCTTAACCTACCATAGTGATTTTGCAAATCTGGCTGAGTATACTATTGGAACTACAGGTCTAGTATACACACCAAATGCTTTCCTAAAAGATTATTCATCTATAATAGACAGAGTTAAAAACGACTTAAATACAGTGCAGTATAATCCATCTGCTCTTAAGAATTTGTTAGGAATCTCTGATAATGTTAAATTAACAGAACTCTATCTAGATGAACAATTCGCTAAAACCAAAGAGCACTTGACTGAGACTCTTAAAAAATTACTTTCAGCTGATGCTGCTGTTACTGGAAATAATAGTGCTATTGACAATTACATGGTTGATAAAATCAAGCGAAACAAAGAAGCCTTGATGCTAGGATTAACCTATCTAGAACGCTGGTATGATTTCAAATTTGATAAGGCTAGCGCAAAAGATTTGCTTATGTTCCATATGGATTTCTTTGGTAAGGGAAATACCTCTCCGCTAGATACAATTATTGAACTAGGTAAATCTGGCTACAACAATCTCTTGGCAAAAAATAATGTGGTTACTTACAATGCCTTGCTGACGAATAACTACGGTACAAAAGACCTGTTTAGTGCTTTAGAAGGCTATCGTAAAGCATTTGCACCTACTCAAACTAACAATGACTGGTTTAAATCACAGACCAAGGCTTATATCGTTGAAGAAAAATCTAATATTCCAGAAGTGAGGGCTAACCAGGAAAAAGCTGGTAGCAAGTACTCTATCGGTGTCTATGATCGAATCACTAGCGACAGCTGGAAATATCGTAACATGGTACTACCTCTACTTACCTTGCCAGAAAAATCAGTATTTGTCATTTCAACTATCTCTAGTCTAGGCTTTGGTGCTTATGATCGTTATCGCAATAGTGACTATAAGGCTGGTGATAAGCTCAATAAGTTTGTTGAAAAGAGTGCTCACGAAACAGCAGAGCGTCAACGAGATCACTATGATTATTGGTATCGTATTCTAGATGAAAAAGGGCGTGAAAAGCTTTATCGAAATATCTTGCTTTATGATGCCTATAAATTTGGAAATGATAATACTGAAGGAAAGGCTAAAAAAGTAGCAGATTTTGATGATCCAAATCCTGCTATGAAACATTTCTTTGGACCTGTTGGAAATAAAGTCGGTCATAATGAACACGGTGCTTACGCCACAGGTGATGCCGTTTATTATATGGGTTATCGTATGTTAGACAAGGACGGCGCCATTACTTATACGCATGAAATGACTCATGATTCAGATCAGGACATTTATCTTGGAGGATATGGTCGAAGAAGTGGTTTGGGACCAGAGTTCTTCGCCAAAGGCTTATTACAAGCGCCAGACCATCCAAATGACGCAACCATCACCATCAACTCGATCTTGAAACATTCAAAATCTGATAGTACAGAAGGACAACGATTACAAGTACTTGATCCAACCACGAGATTTAAAGACGCAACAGATCTTCAGAACTACGTCCACAATATGTTCGATGTCGTTTACATGTTGGAATATCTCGAAGGAAAATCTATTACAGAGAACCTTACCAATTATCAAAAAACGAAAGCTCTCAGAAAAATTGAGAATAAGTTTCTGAAAGATCCAGCAGATGGAAATAAGGTTTACGCAACAAATGTAGTCAAAGATTTGACAGTAGAAGAAGCTGAAAAACTACGTTCATTCAATGATTTGATTGATAATAATATTATTTCGTCTAGGGAATATACTTCAGGGAAATACGAAAGAAATGGTTACTATACTATCAAACTATTTGCACCGATTTATGCAGCATTAAGTAATGATGACGGAACGCCAGGTGACCTAATAGGACGTCGTATGGCCTATGAACTATTAGCTGCTAAAGGCTTTAAAGATGGTATGGTACCTTATATCTCAAATCAATACGAAGAAGTTGCTAAACAAAATGGTAAAAAAATAACTATTTATGGTAAAGACCGAGGATTAGTTACAGATGAACTTGTCCTTCGAAAAGTATTTAATGGTCAATATAAAACTTGGACACAATTCAAGCAAGCTATGTATAATGAACGTGTAGCTCAATTTGATAGACTGAATAAAGTTACTTTTAATGATCCAACAAAACCTTGGACTAGTTTTTCTACGAAAACCATAAGTAGTGTCACAGAGTTGCAGCGATTAATGGATGAAGCTGTTCGAAAGGATGCATATGAGGATAGATATTCTTGGAGTAATTACAAACCAGAATTTGACAGTTCAGTTCATAAGTTGAAGAGAGCAATCTTTAAAGCTTATCTTGACCAAACTGATGATTTTAGAAGTTCAATTTTTGAGAATAAAAAATAGTGTTTACTATTAGGAAATAAAAAGTGAATGTAGAGAATTAGAATTGTCATTATTAAAAAGATAAATTTTCCATTCGGAAAATAAAATGTATTGTTGGTTCGGTGTTACTCGGAAGTGTCTTGGTTGCACCGTAACCGCCCAATAACG
>NZ_VMMR01000130.1:0-7958 GCF_013277285.1 Streptococcus sp. 339
GACAACTCTACTGTTGGTGCTAGAGAATTTGCAACTTTTGGATCTGTTCCATTTGCTTTTTCATCTGCATCTGAGATACCATCGTTGTCATCATCTGGATCCGTTACATCTGGAATACCATCTCCATCTGTATCACGTTGGATAGTCACTGGAACGCTGACGGTTACTTCATCTTGACCATTCTTAATTTTGACTGGAATAGTAATCTTACGTTCTTCTTCGTCTTTGCCCCAATCAGTAACAGTTGGTGTACCTGTTAACTTACCTTCGCCGTCAACTGTCAATCCATTAACTGGTTGTTCTGTTGTAATGGTTGAATCTGGCTTGTTAGCTGTTACAACTTTAGTTGGAGTAACTGGTGTTTTCTCCTTAACCGCTGACGGTGCTGTAACTGTACCGGCTAGAGAATTTGATACCTTAACCTTAACTGGTACTTCTTCACTTGATCCATCTGGATAGCTCACAATGACCACTGCAGATACAGTTTTTCCAGCTTGGCTAGTATCTGGAGTTTTTTTCCAGCGATAGCTAGTGTTTTTTGGTAGGTCTTGCTTGTTACTGATACTATCAGCTGCTGCAGGAACCGCATTTTTAGAAACTGTTTGGTCTTTTCCTTTTGGATTGTACTTAGAAGCTTGATCCTGAACAGTAATGGTGATTGTTTTTGTCGTAACTGCACCATCTTTATCATAGGCTTTAATAGTTACTTGGGATGCACCTGGATTTCCTGTTGGTGTACCTGTAATTTGACCATTCTTATAAGTCAAGCCTGCTGGTAAACCTGTTACCTCTACTGGATTTTTTTCACGTAAGCCTCGTCCGCCTTCATTATCCGCTACGGTTACTTTGATTGGACTGATTGGTTCATTTTTGGTAACAGTCGCTCCATTTGCTGTAATAGTTGGCCCTGTTACGTCTTTTACAGTGACTGGAACTGTCACTTCTTCACTTGATCCATCTGGATAAGTAACTTTTACAACTGCATTCCCAGCTGAACCGGCTGTGTTTGTTGAAGTTGGTTTACTTTGTACTGTTAGTGTTCCTGGACCAACGTTTTTCACTTTTGCTTTTACTGCATCATCTGAAATGGTTTGTCCTTGGTTTACTGTTAGGGGTTCGCCTACTGGATTATACTTGTCTTTTTGCGCTTGTACTACAATATCAATTGTCTTTGTAGTAACATTTCCGTTCTTATCATAGGCTTTAATGGTGACGCGAGATGTAGCCGGATTTCCTGTCGGTGTGCCTGTAATCTTACCATCCTTATAAGTCAAGCCTTCTGGTAAGCCTTCCACTAGAATAGGATCTTTATCACGCAAGCCAACACCACCTGTATTATCTACAGCTGTTACAGGGATTGGAGTAATTGGTTCGTTTTTAGTTACTGTAGCATCTGCTGCTGTAATGGTTGGCCCCGTCTTATCCCCAGCTGTGACAGTGAAAGTAAAGGTCACAGGTTTTGCTTGGTTCCCTGCATCATCAGTAGCCCTGAAGGTAATTGTCTGTGTTTTGCCAACATCTTCTGGTAGGGCTTTAAGGGTGATTTCCCTGATTTGTTTAGTAGCTGTACTTCCTTCTGATTTTACAAATGCTTGCGCTTTAATAAACCTGTTACCATATTTTGGTTGGCCTATAAAATCACTAACATCCAGATTAGCCTTCTTATCATCTGTTGCTGTGACTGTAAATGTTACCCATTGACCTTCTGTTACCGTTTGGCTTGCTGGTGTGATGGTCAAGGTTGGGGCTTGTTTGTCTGGTGCTTCTGTCGGTGTTACAGCGTCACTTCGTTCTGACTTCACCTCTCCACCATTGTTAACAATGGTTTCAGCTGTAATAGGGTTTCCTGGTAGAGCTTCTGTAACTGTAACGGTTGCAGTCTCTCCATCAGTTGTTCCAGTTCCAATCAGCTTAGTTCCATCGTAAAGGTTAACTGTTGAACCCTTTGGCACTCCGCTTCCTACATTCACTGTAAGTTTTTGTCCAGTGAGACCTTTCTTGTTTTCAAAGTCTGAAATAGTCGGTTTTTTAGGTCTAACGTTTAATGTAACTGTTCCGTCTGAGCCTGAGTTAGCATCTTCTGATGATGACTTATCACTGTAGGTAGCAATTACTTTATAAGTAAAGACTCCAGCTTGAGCTGTACTTGGTTTATTTCCATCTTTCCAGCTCCAATTCATTCCTGGCGGGAAGTCTTTACCACTTTTTGAAGTGATATAGCCATCACCTACAGGGTTATTGGTATCTTGAAGACTATCTCCCACCGTTTTGGTATGTGAGCTACCTTGGATAGGGTAGGTTTCTGCCTCTGTGGTCGTTTCTAACCTAGCACCCGTTGCCCCCACAATATATGACTGATTAGTAGTCGTTCCGAAAGTTGTTGTAGCAGCATAGACACGACCGTATTGAGCAGCCTCCTCAGCAGTTACATTGTCTTTAAGTTTAATCTTCGCATGCATGTGGACAGCATAAGGAAGATTTGATGGTCCAATTCTAACTCCCAAATAATACGATAGATTTGGATAATTACCATTTTTATCTTTTGTAAGAGTATTCAGAGTACTATCATATCGATTATTCTTGAATACAGCCCATCTCTGTGAATCACGGGTTACTCCCGAAGATGGATCATAGAAAGATATTCTATCATTATTAAAGATGTCATTCTTCTGAGCCCACGGATTAGAGATATAAGCTGTATTACCATACGGTCGAAATCCGTTAGTTCCATCAGAAAGTCTTTTTCCACCAATATTTTCGTATCGAGTGAAACCCAAGTCTTTTACAATATTACGAGAATCCATGATATTAAAAGGAGCTTGGAAATAATATTGTTGATTATATGACTTCTTCGTCATAGTTTTTCCATCGTTATTGAAGAAGACATCGTAGACTATCCATTTACCTTCACTGTCTTCCTGATATTTTGCTTTGATTACTGTCTTATTTTTAGTAAATTCCGGGTCATTATTTCTTGTATTTTGTCCACCATTATCAGATGGATCAACAGAAGCAAAGTATCTTACATCAGACAAAGCACCTTCGTTAACAGTACTCGGGATAGATTCCAGAGCCCTCCTAGATCTTCTAGATCTCTTAGGTTTATCTTCTGCTCCAGATGCAGAAGCAGCCCTGTCTGAACCCTCCTCCTTATGGTCGCTCGTTTCAGAAGAGGCATTTTTATCCGCTGATTCACTTCCCTGCGGCTGACTTTCTTCTTTAGAAGAACTTGATAAGACTGCCAAGTCCTTTTCCAAGTCCTCAGCAAGACTGTCAAGATCCCCTTGATCTGCATCAGCACGGGCTAATAATTCTTTTCCTTTTTGAAGTCGCTCCTTAATAGGACTTACAACTGAAGGATCGTGCTTCGAGTCGGTAGAAAGAAGAGCACTTACCTCTTCCACTAGCTTGCTCAAGCGGCTGTTATCAACTGTAGCAGCTTTCTCTTCAGCAGGTTGAGCTTCGTTATTTGCTGAAGGCTCACTGGCTACTTCGGCTTGATTTTCATCCCTTGCCTGCCCTGCTTCAGACGACTGCTCCCCATCTTTCGGGCTAGCTAGACCAGTAGTCGATGACGACGTGTTTTGGCTTGGGCTATCTGCACTCACGACGTTGGCCCCCATAAACATAAGAGCCGCAACCGCAACAGAAGCTGCACCAAAGCTATATTTACGAATAGAGAAGCGCAAGACTTTTTCGCGTTGATGGCGCTTTACCCTACTGAGTGAATTCGATTTATCTTCCATGTTACCTCCTTAAGAAGACTAATGATATAATAAAAAATAAGTTTCCCAACTCCCACTCCTTCAGAGAGTGAAGCTAGAAACAGCACCGTGATTCTTACTAATGAGTAAATGATAGGAGATGAGACCAGGTCCCCCTTAAGCCTCAAGCAACTATAATATCACAGCTATCACAGCTATCACAGCTATCACAGCTATCACAGCTATCACAGCTATCACAGCTACATTATACCACTTTGATAAAATTAGTCAACACTTATCCTGACACTTTTATCATTTTTTTCATCGCTGAATCCCACTGAAAGTTCTATAAGGAAGTTAGCCATCCAGCCCTCCTAAAAATGAGATGGTTCAACTATAGTGAAATGAAATAAGAACAGGACAAATCGATCAGGACAGTCAAATCGATTTCTAACAATGTTTTAGAAGTAGAGGTGTCCTATTCTCGTTTCAATCTACTATAGCTTATGACGAGCCCTTCCTTTACCAGACAGATCTATAGCGAAAGGAAATAAAAACGCAACAGATTGATTAGGAAATGCAAAGCAATTTCTAAAACTGTTTTAGCAGTCGCTATCTACTTTCCTAGCTTCAAGCTACTCTATCTTTAACACCGGGTTCATCTACTCTTACCCCTATTTTTAAGCACAATAAAAGCCAGTAGACTCGAGTTCCTACTGACTTTCCTTCTCCGTGGTTTGGACTAGGCAGCCAAAACGTTGCGTCCTTTACGACGACGAGCTGCCAATACGCGACGACCATTTTTAGTTGACATACGGTTACGGAATCCGTGTTTGCGCGCACGACGAAGTTTACTTGGTTGATAAGTACGTTTCACGATGAATACCTCCTCATAGATTTTGTATTCGTTTAGCCGGCTATAAAGTGATCAGTTACTAAACATACTTTACCATTCTATCTGATTCTGTCACTTTTGTCAATAGCTCTAAGCAATTGTTTCCAGCTTTTTCTCATGTAAGCCCTATCTGCGATACTGTTTTAAGAAACGAGTCATCTTTTCTTGGATTTGGGCTAGTTCCTCGACACGAGGAAGGTAAACGATACGGAAGTGGTCTGGTTCCTGCCAGTTAAAACCGCGACCATGAACCAAGAGCACCTTTTCCTGCTTCAAGAAATCAAGGACAAACTGCTCATCATCATCGATACGGTACATATTGCGGTCGATTTTGGGGAAGATATAGAGACCCGCCTTGGGTTTAACGGCAGATAAACCTGGAATATCCTGAATGGCATGGTAGATGAAGTTTCTTTGCTCGTAGATTCGTCCACCAGGAAGGAGTAATTCATCGACTGATTGGTGACCACCTAAGGAGGTTTGGACGACTTGTTGGGCCAAAACGTTAGAGCAAAGGCGCATATTGGACAGCATATTGAGCCCTTCGATATAGCCCTTAACATGTGTCTTAGGACCAGACAGAACCATCCAACCCACACGGAAACCAGCGATACGATGCGATTTTGACAGACCATTCATGCTGACACAGAAGAGATCCGGTGCCAAGCTGGCCACAGGCGTATGCACATGCCCATCCATGACCATGCGATCATAGATCTCGTCCGCAAAGATGATCAAGTCGTTTTGACGGGCAATCTCAATAATCTCCAGCAAGAGTTCCTTCGGATAAAGGGCTCCAGTTGGGTTGTTTGGATTGATAAGGACGATTGCCTTGGTATTGGAAGTGATTTTTGACTTGATATCCGCAATATCAGGGTACCATTCTGCAGCTTCATCACAGATATAGTGAACGGCATTTCCTCCAGCTAGGCTGACAGCCGCCGTCCATAGAGGATAGTCGGGCATAGGCACCAAGACCTCATCTCCATTGTCCAAAAGCCCCTGCATGGACATGACGATCAACTCACTGACACCATTTCCAAGATAAATATCATCCATAGCCACATTGGGGAATTTCTTCAGTTGGCAGTACTGCATGATGGCCTTACGGGCTGAAAAAATCCCTTTGGAATCAGAATAGCCTTCACTATCACGCGCATTCATAATCAAGTCATGGATGACCTCGTCTGGCGCTGTAAAGCCAAATTCTGCTGGATTTCCGGTGTTCAGACGCAAAATCTTTTCTCCATTTGCTCGCATCCGCATGGCTTCTTCCAAAACCGGACCACGGATATCATAAGCAACATGCTCTAACTTACTAGACTTGTTATATTCTTTCATCTTGTTTCCTCCATTCATCAGACTAGTAACATTATACCACTAGAAAGAGAATGCGACAAGTTTACTGGAAGCTGTTACTAGATTTATATAGAAGAAAATCCTCGCTAAAAGCGAGGAAATAGAGGAGAGTTTAAAGAGAATAACTATCCACCATAATTTCTCATAGTAGAAAATAAGGTATAGGCTGCAGATGCATATAATCTCCCATCTGGAGATAATACGTCACTATCAAGAATAGCTTTTAACTGTTTGATAAATCGTTTATCACAATCAATATTCCAATATCCATTATCTCTATAACAAATATCGTGATCTTTACATGCCCAGTCTAAAATATCAATTGCATTCCCATTTCTATCATCCATTGTATGACCTGGACCACACCAATTACCATAAGTAGGAATCAAACCTCTTCTTATTCTTTTTATTACTTTATTATGAGATAGCTTCTGATTTTTATAACTTATAGCGAGTTCATTCACCATTTCTGCAAGAGTTATTGTTTCTTTATTTTCATTCTGTTCTTCCATAATATCCGTCCGAATAAAAGGAATATTCGATTCATCTAATTCAGTGTATTTTTTCAAAATAGTAATTGATTGATCTATATTATTGGAATTTTCCTGAGCTACAACAGGAATAACCATTCCAAAAGTAAACAATACAAACATCATTGTAATTATATATTTAGAACATCTCATATCAACACCTCAACTAATTTCTACATACCAAAAGATAAACCTAGAAAAAGCAAGCCTAAAAAGGAGTCATAGAGAAGATTGAACATGAGGAAAAGCCCCCATATCATCAAGTAATCCCAGCGACCACTTCTTTTAGCGACTAGGAATAATACCAAATGGTAGAGTAAATGAAAGACTAAAAAGCCAACAAAACCTGGATAAAGAAGCGGAATCAACCTATCTAATTGCCAGATTATGATCACTTCTACCAAGACCGAAGCTAAGATGATTCCATAATAAAGGAAATTTATTTTTTTTGATTCTTGAAAAGAGTTTTTCATAACCACTCCTCTCCAATCTATTCTATCTTTACTCTCACTCTTTTTTATATATTTTAACATATATACATACATATGTCAAGCGCTAACATTTTTTGAAAAATACTTTTTTTGCTTTACTTCTATAGTGAAAAGGTTTACAATTGTAGTAAGAAAATTTCAGGAGGTTTCATTATGACACAACGTTACCAAAATATCATGGTCGCAATCGATGGTTCTAAGGAAGCAGACTTGGCTTTTGTCAAGGGAGTTCATTCTGCTCTACGAAACGACGCTAAACTCACCATCGCCCATGTCATTGACACACGCGCTCTCCAAAGCGTATCCACCTTTGATGCTGAAGTTTACGAACAACTCCAAGTCGACGCTGAAAGTCTGATGAAAGAGTACGAAAAACGTGCTAAAGATGCTGGTGTGGCCGATGTTCATATCGTCATTGAAATGGGAAATCCAAAGACCCTACTGGCACGTACTATTCCAGATGCTGAGGAAGTGGACCTCATCCTCCTTGGCGCAACCGGTCTCAACGCCTTTGAACGCCTATTAGTCGGCTCTTCATCTGAATACATCCTCCGCCATGCTAAGGTCGATTTGCTGGTGGTGAGAGAACAAGAAAAAACCTTATAATCACAAAGAAAAGGAGCTCAGCGCTCCTTTTTGTTTACTATTTATACTCTTCGAAAATCTCTTCAAACCACGTCAACGTCGCCTTGCCGTATATATGGTTACTGACTTCGTCAGTTCTATCTGCAACCTCAAAAACATGTTTTGAGCTGACTTCGTCAGTTCTATCCACAACCTCAAAGCAGTGCTTTGAGCTGACTTCGTCAGTTCTATCTGCAACCTCAAAGTCGTGCTTTGAGCAGCCTGCGGCTAGCTTCCTAATTTGCTCTTTGATTTTCATTGAGTATATAAAGTGAGAATCTGTTGAGTTGTTGAAACTCAGCAGATTTTTATATGTGAAAGAAATTTCAAATTTTTTCTAAAAATATCTTGACAG
>NZ_VMMR01000131.1:0-621 GCF_013277285.1 Streptococcus sp. 339
AATCACGACTTTCTGATGAATTTATTTGGGGAGTGATAGAAAAGCCCTTCATCAGCCAGTCTACTTGTTCAGGTGTGAGAGCTTTGACATCCTTTTCTGTACTTGGCCAAGTCAACTTACCGTTCTCAAAGCGTTTATATAGTAGCCAAAATCCTTGACCATCCCAGTAAAGAGCTTTAAAGCGGTCTTTACGTCCACCACAAAAGAGAAAGACTTGACCTGAGAAAGGATCCAATTCAAAGTGGGTTTTAATGAGATAAGCCAGTGAATCAATGCCTTGTCTCATATCCGTTTTCCCACATACGAGATAGACCTGCCCTAGGCTAGATAGATGAATTGTCATAGAGCAACACCTTATCCAAAAGCTCTTCTATCATTTCGAGATTGAGGGATTGAAAAAAACTTACTTCAAGCTTGCCAATACGAATTTTAAGCAGAATATCATTTCTCTTTTTAGAATCAAAACGACGAGATTGTGGAATCTCTACAGGAACAATAGGTTGTGGCATTAAAATATCCTCCAATAGTTTTACTTTACTAATAGTATACAGGAGGTCTTCCATGAATGATAGATACCTTGTTATGACGCGCTTACACTTATGGTAACCGCCCAATAACGAA
>NZ_VMMR01000132.1:0-2525 GCF_013277285.1 Streptococcus sp. 339
ATACTCAATGAAAATCAAAGAGCAAACTAGGAAGCTAGCCGCAGGCTGCTCAAAGCACTGCTTTGAGGTTGTAGATAGAACTGACGAAGTCAGCTCAAAACACTGTTTTGAGGTTGCAGATAGAACTGACGAAGTCAGCTCAAAACACTGTTTTGAGGTTGCAGATAGAACTGACGAAGTCAGCTCAAAACACTGTTTTGAGGTTGCAGATAGAACTGACGAAGTCAGTAACATATATACGGCAAGGCGACGTTGACGCGGTTTGAAGAGATTTTCGAAGAGTATGAAACGAAAAGGAGGTTGGTCATTGTACCAGCCTCCTTTTGAGTATGATATAATAGTTCTATGAGATTAGATAAATTTTTAGTTGCCTGCGCTGTGGGAAGTCGGACTGAGGTCAAAAACTTGCTCAAGGCTGGGCGCGTGACGGTAAATGGTAAAAAAGAAAAATCAGCTAAATTGCAGATTGATGAAGAAAGAGATGAGATTCGCTTTGATGGGCAAGTGTTGGAGTATGAAGAGTTTGTCTACTATATGATGAACAAGCCCCAAGGAGTTATCTCAGCGACTGAGGATCCCAAGCACAGAACCGTTCTGGACTTGTTGGATGATATTGCTCGGAGCAAGGAAGTTTTCCCAGTAGGGCGCTTGGATATCGATACGCATGGACTCCTGCTCCTGACCAATGACGGTCAGCTTGCCCATGCTCTTCTTTCACCCAAGCGTCATGTGGATAAGACCTATCTGGCTCAGGTCAAGGGAATTATGACACAAGAAGATGTGGAGATATTTGCTGAGGGTATTCCTCTCAAAGACTTTACTTGTCAACCCGCTAGACTGGAGATTCTTTCCACAGATGCAGAAAAGAATCAGAGCCAAATCCGTGTGACCATTGCAGAAGGGAAGTTTCATCAGGTCAAGCGTATGGTGGGCTACTGTGGCAAGGAAGTAGTAGACTTGCAACGTTTGACTATGGGAACTCTAGTATTGGATGAGAACTTGCAGCGAGGAGAATGGCGTCGTTTGACCAAGGAAGAATTAGAAGATCTCCTTGCGAATATTGCTTAATTTGATTTATATTCGAAAAGGTGAGGGAGAATGTCCTTACCTTTTATGTTTTTTAGTTGCTTCCTTTGTGAAAAGAGTTATAATAGACTGTAGAATAAAAGGAGGAATCTATGAACGCGATTCAAGAATCATTTACTGATAAACTATTTGCCAACTATGAAGCAAATGTAAAATACCAAGCGATTGAAAATGCTGCCAGCCACAACGGAATTTTTGCAGCTCTGGAACGTCGCCAAAGCCATGTAGACAACACACCTGTTTTCTCATTGGATTTAACCAAGGACAAGGTCACTAACCAGAAAGCGTCTGGTCGTTGCTGGATGTTTGCGGCTCTCAACACCTTCCGCCACAAACTCATCTCGCAATACAAATTGGAGAACTTTGAGTTGTCACAAGCCCACACTTTCTTCTGGGATAAGTATGAGAAATCAAACTGGTTCTTGGAGCAAGTCATTGCGACTGCAGACCAAGACTTGACGAGTCGTAAGGTTAAATTCCTACTCCAAACACCTCAACAAGATGGTGGTCAATGGGATATGGTCGTTTCCCTCTTTGAAAAATACGGTGTCGTGCCTAAGTCAGTTTATCCTGAGTCTGTTTCATCTAGCAGCAGTCGTGAGCTAAATGCGATCCTTAATAAATTGCTTCGTCAAGATGCTCAAATCTTGCGTGATTTGCTTGTTTCTGGTGCAGATCAAGTGACTGTTCAAGCTAAGAAAGAAGACCTCTTGCAAGAAATCTTTAACTTTCTTGCTATGTCATTAGGACTTCCACCACGCAAGTTTGACTTTGCTTATCGCGATAAAGATAACAACTACAAAAGTGAAAAAGGAATCACACCACAAGAGTTCTACAAGAAATATGTCAATCTTCCTTTAGAAGACTACGTTTCTGTTATCAATGCTCCAACTGCTGATAAACCTTACGGAAAATCTTACACAGTTGAGATGTTGGGGAATGTGGTTGGTAGCCGTGCAGTTCGTTACATCAACGTTCCAATGGAGCGCTTGAAAGAATTGGCGATTGCCCAAATGCAAGCAGGTGAGACTGTTTGGTTTGGTTCTGATGTCGGCCAGCTCAGTAACCGTAAGGCTGGAATCCTTGCGACAGATGTTTATGACTTTGAATCAAGCATGGACATTAAACTTACTCAAGACAAGGCTGGACGTTTGGACTATAGCGAAAGCTTGATGACCCACGCCATGGTCTTGACAGGTGTTGACTTGGACGAAAATGGTAAATCAACCAAGTGGAAGGTTGAAAACTCATGGGGAGACAAGGTCGGTACAGATGGTTACTTTGTTGCCTCAGACGCTTGGATGGACGAATACACTTACCAAATCGTTGTCCGTAAGGAATTGCTGACAGCAGAAGAACAAGCTGCCTATGAAGCAGAACCAATTGTGCTTGCACCATGGGATCCAATGGGTGCCTTGGCAGAATAATACTCAATGAAA
>NZ_VMMR01000133.1:0-883 GCF_013277285.1 Streptococcus sp. 339
TCGGGGTGTATAGAGGGGAATAAATGACAATACAAAATAAACAGATTTTAAAGGCTTCAAAAAACTTTGAGAAAGTTCATTCAACATTTAAAAATAATAATAAATTCCGATTTTTGCCTAATTGGCTAGAAAAAGAATCTAATCTATTCTTGTCAGAAACACAAAACACTAGCAAGAGTTACAATGTTCTGAAACGTGGTTCTTTAATCTTTGTAGATTTTGGAATCAATATTGGCTCTGAATTATCAAATAGACACTGGGCTGTTGTCCTAAATAAAAATGATTCTCCAAAATCAAGGAATCTGACGGTACTTCCAATTAGTTCAAAAGAAAAAAAGTTTTCTGTTATGATTGACGAAGTTATACAGCAAAAATCCAAAAGATTCTTATTACCTATTCTTGACAAAATTGGTTTTGATTATTTTTCGATCATTCACTATGCACTTACAGAAATTACTCCTTTTGATTTAGGGAGTGCAGAAGAAATATATCAGGAATTTTTGATTCAATACGGAGATGCTTACAATTCAGAATCAGCTAAAGAAATCTATGACAACGGTGCAGGGATGGAAAAAGTGGAAAACACTAATAGAAAATTAAAAGATCTTGTTAACCATTATCAACGATTTAATAAAATTTCCTACGCAAAATGTGATCAGATAAAAACGATTAGTAAAGACAGAATTATTTACATAAACGAACTGGATCCTTGCGGAAAAATCAAGGTTAGTGACGAAACTTTAGATAGAATTGACGAAAAATTAAAAGAATTGTACTTAAAAAATTGACATTTATAAAAGTTTACTCTATAATTAGGTTACTTAGAGGTTTGCCCTCATATTTTTAAACTTTGAGCCTTTGCGCTCCAGGGAAGTAGCTTAAT
>NZ_VMMR01000134.1:0-1837 GCF_013277285.1 Streptococcus sp. 339
TTAGGTTACTTAGAGGTTTGCCCTCATATTTTTAAACTTTGAGCCTTTGCGCTCCAGGGAAGTAGCTTAATTGTTACTTCCCTTTTTTGAGTTATAAATACTTGAAATAAACAAAAACACCCCCATATTCGCCAATAGCAACCTCATCCCATAGGTCTATTGTGCAAAATTGATATTTTTTGAAAATTATATTACAATACAGCTATCAGGAGTTTAGCTCCATAAAGTTTAGGTTTGGATTTTAGATCCATAACGTGATGGTAGCCGTATTTGATACGACTACTTTTCTTTTCATATTCTAGTAAACATAAGTCGTTAAAATAAGTTGACGTTTGACAGAAATTAAAAAAAGAAATACACTAAGAATGTAAAAAAGCCTTGTTCGTCAAGGATAAAATCGTCTGGTGTACTTCTAAGAGGTACACCTTATTTTATTATCTGACGAGCTGCCAACTGTTTCCATTTTGGAAACAACTCAAAAAAATCCCCACACTCGCAAAGTTTGGCGACTCTGAGTGTGAGGATATCCAGTATAGTAAAAGGCATTAAAAGCCCTCTTTACTATACCCATTTTATCAAAAAAGTGAGGTAAATACAATGTGGATGGAAGAACTTCCCAACGGAAAATACAAATTTTTTGAGCGATATAAAGATCCATATACTGAGAAATTAAAAAAAGTTTCAGTCACGATGGAGAAGAAAACTCCCCAGGCAAGAAATCAAGCTGCTATCTTGTTGCAAGAGAAGATAAATAAAAAACTCAGCACAAAACAAGTAGAAAGCATTACATTTGAAGAAATCTATAACCTTTTCTATAAATCATGGGCGCAAACAGTAAAGGAATCAACAAAACATAATTGTAAATCAGTTGATAAGAAGATGAAGGAAATCATACCATCCGATACCATACTTGCTAATCTTGACAGGCGTTTTCTTCAAGAGGCTATTGAAAAAATTATTGAAAGCAACGGATATATTACAGCTAAAAAAGTACGGCATAGGCTCAGAGGTATCTTTAATTACGCTGTTCAATACTCTTACATTGAAAACAACGAGGTCGATTATACTACGATTCCTCAAAAACCAAAGACTTTAGAAGAACTGGAAAAAAAGCGTAACAACTTTCTCACCATGCAAGAAATAAAAGCGCTTATCGATGTCCTTAATCGTCGAGAATATCACCAAAAGTACGCTGATATGGTTCTTGTGCTGGCATTAACTGGTATGAGATATGGTGAGTTAACTGCCTTACAACTGAAGAATATAGACTTTGAAAACAACAAAATTGAGATCACAGGTAATTTTGATTCAGTAAACAAAATCAAGACGCTACCAAAGACTACAAATTCAATACGGACAATCAAAGTATCAGAGAGTGTCATAGAAGCTATCCAAAGACAAATAGTACGACTTAGCGAACGTTTCCAGCCATTGTCAAGCGATGATTATATTTTCTGTTTTGAAAAATGGAATCAACCTACAACAATAGCTTGCTTCATACAGATATTAAAAAAATATGGAAAACAGGCTAAAATAGAAAAAAACTTATCTAGCCATATTTTTAGGCATTCTCATATTTCGTTTTTAGCAGAGTCTGGCCTTCCAATAAAATCAATAATGGATCGAGTTGGACACTCAAATGCAAAGATGACTTTGGAAATCTATTCTCATACTACTGAGGATATGGAGGATAAACTGGTCAATAAATTAGATACTATTTTTTAATTCTGCCCCTTGGTTGCCCCTTTTTGATTTCACAACACAACAAAACCCCTTGAAGATATTGATAATTCAAGGGGTTGCTTTATATCGTTATAATTCATCGGCTTTTACAAAT
>NZ_VMMR01000135.1:0-1019 GCF_013277285.1 Streptococcus sp. 339
ATAATAAGAGCCATAATCACAAAAAAATAGCAGATGGTCAATTTGACCACCTGTTATTTTTTTACCAATTAACAATTTTATCTACAATATTTTGTTGTTCAGTAGCTGTTTTCCTTAGATAAATTCGAGTAGTTTCTATACTTTCGTGTCCCATCAAATCTGCAAGCAAGGCAATATCATTATACTTCGATAAAAAATTCTTAGCAAATAAATGTCTAAAAGAATGAGGGTAAATTACTTTAGGATTCATTTTGTATTTATCAGCATAATTTTTTAACTGTTGAGCAACTCCTCTTGCTGTAATTGGTTCATTAAATTTATTCAAAAATAAATAACCACTTCGGCGATTTTCTGATTCTAACCAACTAAGACAACTATTTCTTAATTTTTTAGGAATGTACAGTCTACGAATTTTACCACCTTTTGAGTAAATGTCAAAATAACCGATTTCTACATGCTCTACTTTTAGTTTAATAAGCTCACTTACACGAGCCCCAGTTGCACCTAAAAACCAAACGACAAAATGCCATTTTAAAATACCATCTTTTTTCAAACTACGTTTAAGAAAAAGGTAATCAGCATGGCTAATGACATCTTCTAAAAACGGTTTTTGCTGTACTTTGACAAATTTTAATTTCAAATCATCATGACCAATAAAAGTCAGATATTTATTTACTCCTTGTAGTCGCAAATTGACAGTTTTAGGTTTAAAATTGTCTAATAAATATCCCTTGTATTCAAATAAATCTTCCATTTTGAGTTCATAATTCTCCAAGAAAAATCGAACACCATAAAGGTACGAACGCACAGTATTTTCAGCTAAACCAGCTTTCTTCAAATGTAATTCAAATTCTTTCAACGTAAAACTCCTATCTTATGTTTGATAGAAATTCCACCGCACGTAAAACTATTATACTAAATTAGTGCGTCAATATGGGCGAAAAATTGTTCGATTTTATCAACGATTCTGGATTGTTCAGGAAGGGGTGGGAGTGGGATTAGAATAGAAGCAACTTTAT
>NZ_VMMR01000136.1:0-965 GCF_013277285.1 Streptococcus sp. 339
AACCCCAATTATTCACCCCTAATCTAAAAACCCTCCAGAATCCTTGCCTTAGCTTAGATCCTGGATGGTTTCTTTTTTCACCCAATGGGTGTTTTTTACTAGACAAAAAAGAGTTTCCCCTTTATGGTATAAGTGTAGAAAAAAACACAAAAAGAAAGGAAACTCACATGAACAGTTTACCAAATCATCACTTCCAAAACAAGTCTTTTTACCAACTATCTTTCGATGGAGGTCATTTAACCCAGTATGGTGGTCTTATCTTTTTTCAGGAACTTTTTTCCCAGTTGAAACTAAAAGAGCGGATTTCTAAGTATTTAGTAACGAATGACCAACGCCGCTACTGTCGTTATTCGGATTCAGATATCCTTGTCCAGTTCCTCTTTCAACTGTTAACAGGCTATGGAACGGACTATGCTTGTAAAGAATTGTCAGCTGATGCCTACTTTCCAAAATTGTTGGAAGGAGGGCAGCTTGCTTCACAGCCAACCTTATCCCGTTTTCTTTCCAGAACTGACGAGGAAACAGTCCATAGTTTGCGATGCTTCAACCTTGAATTGGTCGAATTCTTTTTACAGTTTCACCAGCTAAACCAACTCATTGTAGATATCGATTCTACCCATTTCACAGCTTATGGCAAGCAAGAAGGTGTTGCTTATAACGCCCACTATCGTGCTCATGGCTATCATCCTCTTTATGCTTTCGAGGGGAAGACAGGTTATTGTTTCAATGCCCAGCTTCGTCCTGGTAATCGTTATTGTTCTGAAGAGGCAGACAGCTTTATCACACCTGTTTTAGAACGGTTTAATCAACTTCTCTTTCGAATGGATAGTGGCTTTGCGACCCCAAAATTATACGATTTAATTGAAAAAACAGGGCAATACTACCTCATAAAACTCAAGAAAAATACTGTTCTGAGCCGTCTTGGATCCCTTGCCCACAGGATGAGGACTTAACCATCTTGCCCC
>NZ_VMMR01000014.1:0-25107 GCF_013277285.1 Streptococcus sp. 339
TAGGTATGGAACTTCGAAGAAGATCGCTACCGTCCGTCATTACTTAAGGAAAGTCTTAAAAAATCTATAAACAAAAAGAGCCACTCGGCTCTTTTTGTTTATACTCAATGAAAATCAAAAAGCAAACTAGGAAGCTAGCCGCAGGCTATACTTGAGTACGGCAAGGCGAAGCTGACGTGGTTTGAATTTGATTTTCGAAGAGTATCAGTTAGAAGAAAGAGTCACAAACACACTTTGTGGCTTTTTTATTTCCATAAAAATGGTAAAATAGTAAGAGTAGAAATGGAGTTTGAGACATGAAAGTAATAGATCAATTTAAAAATAAGAAAGTACTTGTTTTAGGTTTGGCCAAGTCTGGTGAATCGGCAGCTCGTTTGTTGGACAAGCTAGGCGCTATTGTGACAGTAAATGATGGGAAACCTTTCGAGGACAATCCAGCTGCCCAAAGTTTGCTGGAAGAAGGGATCAAGGTCATCACAGGTGGCCATCCTTTGGAACTCTTGGATGAAGAGTTTGCCCTCATGGTGAAAAATCCAGGCATCCCATACAGCAATCCCATGATTGAAAAGGCTTTGGCCAAAGGTATCCCTGTCTTGACCGAGGTGGAATTGGCTTACTTGATTTCAGAAGCGCCCATTATCGGTATAACAGGTTCAAATGGAAAAACAACTACAACGACCATGATTGGGGAAGTTTTGACTGCTGCTGGGCAACATGGTCTTTTATCAGGGAATATCGGCTATCCAGCTAGTCAAGTGGCCCAAACTGCGTCAGACAAGGACACGCTTGTTATGGAACTTTCTTCTTTCCAACTCATGGGCGTTCAAGAATTCCATCCTGAGATTGCGGTTATTACAAACCTCATGCCAACTCATATCGATTATCATGGATCATTTGAGGAATATGTAGCAGCTAAGTGGAATATCCAAAACAAGATGACAGCGGCTGATTTTCTTGTTTTGAACTTTAACCAAGACTTGGCAAAAGAATTGGCTAGCAAAACACAAGCTACTGTAGTTCCATTTTCAACACTGGAAAAGGTTGATGGAGCTTATCTGGAAGATGGTCAGCTCTACTTCCGTGGAGAAGTGGTCATGGCAGCGAGTGAAATCGGAGTTCCAGGTAGCCACAATGTGGAAAATGCCCTTGCGACGATTGCTGTAGCCAAGCTTCGTGGTGTAGACAACCAAATCATTAAAGAAACTCTTTCAGCCTTTGGTGGTGTCAAACACCGTCTCCAGTTTGTGGATGAAATTCAGGGTGTTAAATTTTATAACGACAGTAAGTCAACCAATATCTTGGCAACTCAAAAAGCCTTGTCAGGATTTGACAACAGCAAGGTAGTCTTGATTGCAGGTGGTTTGGACCGTGGCAATGAGTTTGACGATTTGGTTCCAGATATTACTGGACTCAAGAAGATGGTCATTCTTGGTCAGTCTGCCGAACGTGTCAAACGGGCAGCAGACAAGGCTGGTGTGGCTTATGTGGATGCGACTGATATTGCAGATGCGACCCGCAAGGCCTATGAACTTGCGACTCAAGGAGATGTAGTCCTTCTCAGTCCAGCCAATGCCAGCTGGGATATGTATGCTAACTTTGAAGTACGTGGCGACCTCTTTATCGACACAGTAGCGGAGTTAAAGGAATAATATGAAAAAAATTGTCTTTACAGGTGGGGGGACGGTTGGACACGTTACCCTCAATCTTTTGTTAATGCCCAAGTTCATCGAAGATGGCTGGGAAGTCCACTATATCGGAGATAAACGTGGTATCGAACACCAAGAAATCCTCAAGTCAGGTTTGGATGTTACCTTCCATTCCATTACGACTGGAAAATTGCGTCGCTATTTCTCTTGGCAAAATATGCTGGACGTCTTCAAAGTTGGTTGGGGAATTGTCCAATCGCTCTTTATCATGTTACGACTTCGTCCACAGGCCCTTTTTTCAAAGGGAGGCTTTGTCTCAGTACCGCCTGTTATTGCAGCACGTGTGTCAGGAGTGCCTGTCTTTATTCACGAATCTGACCTGTCTATGGGCTTGGCCAATAAAATCGCCTATAAATTTGCGACGAAAATGTATTCAACTTTTGAACAGGCTTCAAGTTTGGCTAAGGTCGAGCATGTGGGAGCAGTGACCAAGGTTTCGGACAAAAACACTCCAGAACCAGATGAATTGGTGGATATTCAAACCCACTTTAATCCTAAATTGCCAACTGTATTGTTTGTCGGTGGTTCTGCAGGCGCTCGTGTCTTTAACCAATTGGTGACAGACCATAAGAAAGAACTGACAGAGCGCTACAATATTATCAATTTAACTGGAGATTCTAGCCTGAATGAGTTGAGCCAAAATCTTTTTCGTGTTGACTATGTGACCAATCTCTATCAACCCTTGATGGAATTGGCTGATATTGTTGTGACACGAGGTGGTGCCAATACGATTTTTGAGCTCTTGGCCATGGCAAAATTGCATGTTATTGTGCCACTTGGTCGTGAAGCTAGTCGTGGCGACCAGATTGAAAATGCAGCTTACTTTGTAAAAAAAGGCTATGCAGAAGAGCTTCAAGAAAGCGATTTGACCTTGGATAGTTTGGAAGAGAAGCTTGCTCACTTACTAAGTCACAAGGAAGACTACCAGGCTAACATGAAGGCTTCTAAGGAATTGAAATCTCTAGCAGATTTTTATCAATTGTTGAAAAAAGATTTATCATAAGGAAAGTAAATGTCAAAAGATAAGAAAAATGAGGGCAAAGAAATCCTCGAAGAATTGAAAGAGTTATCAGAATGGCAGAAACGAAACCAAGAATATCTAAAAAAGAAGGCTGAGGAAGAGGCAGCCCTAGCTGAGGAGAAAGAAAAGGAAAGACAAGCTCGAATGGCTTCAAAATCTGAAGATTCAGATGCAACCGAGGACCAAGAGAGTGAATCTGATTCAAAAGACCCAAAATCAGCTAAGGATGATACCGAAGAAAAAGTAGAAGAGTCAGAATACGTCAAAAAAGAAGTATCCAAAGAAGAATCAAAGTCCAAAGAGCCAAAGAAAGAGGATAAAAAGGCAGATAAAAAGCCTGTAAAGGAAAAACCGGTCAAACCGAAAATTCCAGGAATCCATATCTTACGAGCCTTAACGATTTTATTTCCATGTCTGCTTTTATTGATTGTCTCCGCCTACTTACTCAGTCCTTATGCGACGATGAAGGATATTCGTGTCGAGGGAACGGTGCACACTACGTCTGATGATATTCGACAGGCTTCAGGTATTCAGGATTCGGATTATACGATTAACCTTCTGCTAGACAAGGAAAAATATGAAAAGCAGATTAAGTCTAACTATTGGGTTGAATCAGCTCAACTTGTTTATCAATTTCCAACCAAGTTCACTATCAAGGTCAAGGAATACGATATTGTGGCCTACTATATTTCTGGTGAAAACCATTATCCTATTCTTTCCAGTGGTCAGCTTGAGACCAGTGCTGTGAGTTTGGTCAGTCTACCAGAAACTTATATATCAGTTCTCTTTAATGATAGTGAAAAAATCAAGGCTTTTGTCTCAGAACTTTCTCAAATTAGCCCAGAACTCAAGGCGGCTATCCAAAAGGTGGAACTAGCTCCCAGCAAGGTCACTTCCGATTTAATTCGATTGACCATGAATGATTCGGACGAAGTCTTGGTTCCTCTATCTGAAATGAGTAAGAAACTGCCTTATTACAGTAAGATTAAGCCTCAATTGTCAGAACCAAGTGTGGTCGATATGGAAGCTGGAATCTACAGCTACACTGTAGCGGATAAATTGATTATGGAAGCAGAAGAAAAAGCCAAAAAAGAGGCCGAAGAAGCTGAGAAAAGGCAGGAAGAAGAACGTAAACGTTTAGAAGAAGAATAGAAAAAACAAGAGGAAGAGAGCAATCGAAACCAAACGACCCAGCGCTCATCGCGTCGCTAGGTTTTACCTTTTTTCTCATAGTACTTTAGTGACTAGTTTTTACGTTTAATATTTGACATCTGTTTTTCTTTATGTTACATTATGCAGTGTAATCGATTGCAAAATAATTTTTTATGAAGAAGGTAACACATATGTCAGATGAAGTATTCTTATTTGAAGAAATTGAAGAAATCGTAGCCTCTACAGATGGTGAATTTTGGGGGAGTTTTACTTGGAACTGGGGTAGTTCTCTTAATTGGAGTAGCCTATTGTTAAAAAGATAGGGAGTGATAATCATGCAAGATAACTTTTTATTTGAGGAAATTGAAAAAATTTCAGTACCAGTTAGTGATTTTTCAGCTGGACTTGCAATAGGTATCGGATTTGGTTTAGCAATCCTTGCTCTTGCTGGTTGTTGAAGTTTGTTCATTTACTAACATTAAGCTTTTTCAATTTCATTTTAGACAGTCATTTGAATTTTCCGTATTAGTCTTGCAGCAAGAGATTAATAGAATTAGTTATTATTTTATTGATTGCGGACTGAGGGACAGTATCATCTATATATACCATCCAGTAAGAAACATGTATTAGTTGGGAAACAGGAAAAAAATGGTTAGAGCAACTAATAGGTCAAGAATTTACCATATCGGACTTATTAGTGTTAGTAGGGAAGAAATATTATTTAAGATTTTATATTGTTCTTAGTAAAATGGGACTTATAGATTCTATGAAATCACGAAAAAAGATAAATATTTTTAAAATATCTTGGGACTTTAATATAACATTGGACTTTAATATAACATTATCTGAAAAATTAAACTATAAAAGATTTAATAAGAATTTTGAAAAAATCCTATTTGGTATTTTCCCATTGGCTCTTATTTTGCAATGTTTTATTATGTATATTTATAGGGCGGATATTTTGACTAATTTCCAAAACTTTCCAATAACGCTAAACATTCTTTTATTTTGGTTGCTTGTTGTTATTATATCTGTAACGATACATGAATTTAGTCATGCAATAATTGCTAATAATTATCAAATTGAGATCCCAAATTGTGGAATAATGCTACTTTTGTTTAATTTGGCTTTTTTTGTAGATTTAAGTGGGGTGCAATTCTTAAAAAATAAAAAACAATTTTTGAAAATTATGTTAGCAGGAATTGCTTCAAATTCGATTTTATCACTTACAGGTTTACTTGTTTTATTGTTCACATCGTATAAATTGCTTGGACTCTTATTTTTTATCATTAACTTAGGTATGATTTTTATTAATTCAATTCCTTTTTTTCAGTATGATAGTGGTATTATTTTAAGATACTTGAATTCTAACAATAATAACTTGAATTTTCAATATATAGTTCAACTTTTAATAGCATTTGTTATTATTTATTTCCCTTTGAGTCAACTATTACAGTTTTTGACACCTAATATTATTGTTCGTAGTATAGGAGGGGTGGTTGTTTCTATACTGCTTTCTATATTATATATGAGAGGAAGGACGAAATATGTTCTACGTAAATAGTTATGTTTTTGCTTATAAAAAAGAAGGTATAATGTATTTGCGTGGTCGGAGTATGCGGGAAATAGCTATAGAACCTCAAATTTCGCAAGAATTTATCAACGATCTATTTAATAGTTGTAAGGAACTATTAGAGATAGAAGAAGTATTAGGTAGTAAACTAACATTTGAACTATTAAATGAACAAATTTTAATTTCGGATGAGATAGATATTGATAGTAGATATTCTAGAACTAAAGGTTACTATTCGTTATTTTATAATGAAGAGTATAATAAAATACAGAATAAAACAGTATTAGTATTAGGAGCCGGAGCCTTAGGATGTTATATATCTCTAAGTCTAAGTATGTATGGAGTGAGGAAACTTATTGTCGCTGATTACGATATAATAGAACCATCAAATTTAAATAGGCAAATTCTTTATACAGAGTCGGATGTTGGTAAGGAGAAGATTAATGTTCTTTCTCAAAAAATACACAAGTATAATTCAGATGTTCAGGTAGTACCTATTTCTATTAAAGTTTCTTCAGTAGAAGAATTAGAAAACATTGTTGCGGAATATGGGAGTATAGATTTTATCGTTAAAGCAATTGATACGCCCATTGATATTATAAAAATTGTCAATCAATTTGCTGTATCGCATAAGATATCCTACATATCAGGAGGGTTTAATGGATGCTATCTTATTATTGATAATATATATATCCCTACCATCGGTTCTTGCTTTGCTTGTCGGAATATAAACAAAGATATAAATAAGTACACTTTATCTGATAAGACAAAGTGGCCGACTACACCAGAGATGCCTGCTATTTTGGGAGGGATAATGACTAATTTAATAATTAAAATATTTCTGGGATGTTATAATGAAATCCTAATAGATAACGCTTACGTTTATAATATGAGAAATCATGCTCTAAGTCAAGAAAAATATGTTCTGGAAAACGGAGAATGTCCAATTTGTAAAAAAAATAATAAAGTGAAAGATAACAATATTAGAGCGAAAACATTTATTCGTTCAGTTTGTTTTTGCTTATTATCAGGAGGAGTAGCTTTTTTATCTGCTATTGGGCAGTTCACTGTTATAGAAACACAATTAATAGTATTGTTCTTGGGTATTATTTTTGCTATATATTATGCTTACTACAATAAAAATATTCAAACATCATTGGAAAATATAGTATGGCTTTTTTCATCGTTTGAGATTTTATTTTTGCTTGTTAATTTTAGAACATTTATTCAGTTACCAGTGGATATTTTTATTAGTATGATAATATTTTTAATGCTGTGGATATTTATTATGTTAGGTATAGTGTGTCTTAGTTATTATATAACTTTATTATTTAGCAAGGAGGCTTAGTATGTTTAAAAAAATAGGTATAATGAGCATTTGCATATATATAATTATTTTATACTGCTTGAGAATGTATCGTATTATCAATAATATTGAAACAATCTTGCTAACGGTTATATGCTTAATGTTATTGTTTTTTTTAAGACGTTTATTTGATAAAGCTAAGTAAATAGATGTTAAGTAAAAATGTAGAATATAAAGGAGGGGCAATGAGTATGATTGAAGTTAGCCATTTATCAAAAAGTTTTGGTGATAAAATAGCTTTAAATGATATAAGTTTCACTGTTAAAGAAGGTCAGATTTTTGGATTTTTAGGACCATCTGGTTCTGGAAAGACCACAACGATTAATATTCTGACTGGGCAGCTCCTTGCCGATAAAGGACAATCTATTATTTTGGGACAAAAATCTCAAAATTTAACAAGCGGTGAATTAAAGAGAATTGGATTGGTTAGCGATACAAGTGGATTTTATGAGAAAATGTCTCTGTATAACAATCTTCTTTTTTATAGTAAATTTTATAATATTAGTAAATCACGTGTTGATAATTTGTTAAAGCGAGTAGGATTATATGATAGTCGCAAGATGGTAGCAGGAAAATTATCCACTGGAATGAGGCAACGAATGCTTTTAGCACGAGCTCTTATCAACAAACCCGCTGTACTCTTTCTGGATGAACCGACCTCAGGTCTAGATCCCACAACTTCTCGAACAATTCATGAGTTAATTTTAGAATTGAAAACAGCAGGGACAACGATTTTTCTAACGACTCATGATATGAATGAAGCAACTCTTTTATGTGATTATGTTGCCTTATTAAATAAAGGGAAATTAGTTGAGCAAGGAGCTCCTTCTGAACTCATTCAAAGATATAATAAAGATAAAAAGATTAAGGTTACAGATTATAATGGGAATTAGATAACTTTTGATTTTACATCACTAGAACAGGTATCTCAGGCTGATCTGGAAAATATTTTTTCAATTCATTCATGTGAGCCTACTTTAGAAGATATTTTTATCACATTAACAGGAGGAAAGCTAAATGCTTAAACGGTTTCTGGCTTTGGTATGGTTGCGTTGTCAAATTATTCTTTCCAATAAGAGTATTTTATTGCAAGTTTTAGTGCCTTTTGCTTTCACATATTTTTATAAATATCTTATGGAAACACAGGGGAAGGTCAACGATCAACAGGCATTAGTTCTTTTGATGATGTGTTTACCTCTTTCTTTGGCTGTTGGAAGTCCTATAACTATTATCTTGTCTGAAGAAAAAGAAAAGTACAATTTACAAACTCTTCTGTTGAGTGGTGTTAAAGGCTCCGAATACATTTTATCAACTATGTTTCTTCCTTTTTTGCTAACTTTTGTGATTATGGGAACTACTCCTCTTATTTTAGGAGTTACAATTGTACATACTTTTAATTATATTACAATCGTTCTTCTAACCTCTTTATCCATCATTTTATTCTATTTATTGATAGGTTTAACCGCGAAGAGCCAAGTAGTAGCTCAGGTTATCAGTCTTCCTGCTATGATTTTAGTTGCTTTCTTACCGATGCTATCTGGTTTGGATAAGACAGTTGCGAAGATAACAGATTATAGTTTTATGGGACTGTTTACTAAGTTTTTCACAAAATGGGAGGAATTTTCATGGAATAAAACTCTAATTCCTAATCTAACACTACTTATTTGGATTGTTGTTCTATTAACTTTAATTACGCTAACTATTAGGAAAAAGAAAATTTCTTAATTGAGTTATTTTAATGATTATAAACACAAGTGGGAAGGAAAAAATGAACTGATCTTTTTGACAGCAATTCTACAGAATAGTCTTATTGCTATATTTTGATTTGAGTGTACGAAAAAAGAAAAATAACAATAGTGCTCATACTAATTGCAGAAGTTTTGGGTGATAAGATAACTGATAAATTGCAATAAAAAATGCAACATTTTTAAATCTCCTCTATAAGTGCTTCAAAAAGTGCTTCAAAACCTGTCTTGTAATCCAAGTATTTTTGGGGACGGTGATTAATAAGCTAGCAAAGCATCATTAAGGATTTTTTCGGTAATTGTTGCCAAATCGGTTTAAGAAAATACCCACGAAGAAGTCCATTCGCATTCTCATTACTTCCCCTTTGCCAAGATGAATAGGCATCCGCAAAATAAAACAGAATTCCCATTTGTTCAATTAAAGGGTAACAAGCAAACTCTTTTTCTCTGTCCGAAGTGAAAGTCTTTAACTATTCTTTTGGAAAGAGTCTTGTGAGGTGTTCAATAGCAGTCAACATGGATTTAGCTGTTTTTACTTGACAAGTACTAGTAGAAATAATAGAATAATAGAAAACCTTTAAAGCAGTCCAGAGAGGCAGCTAAGGTTAGACGGTGAAAGGGTGGAGACTACCCATTTTTCGTGGAACCTTGCTGTTGGCAGGTTCCTTTTTTCGTGGCTTCTGTTGGCCAGACTCTCTCACTAGCAAAGGTAAAAGGAGAAACCTATGCGAGAACATCGTCCAGTCATTGCTCTTGATTTTCCTAGTTTTGAGGCGGTCAAGGAATTCTTAGCTCTTTTCCCAGCAGAAGAAAGTCTTTATCTAAAGGTAGGGATGGAGCTTTATTACGCAACGGGGCCTGGGAGTGTGTCCTACTTGAAAGGCTTGGGTCATAGTGTCTTTTTAGATCTCAAGCTTCATGACATTCCCAATACAGTCAAGTCAGCCATGAAGGTCTTGTCTCGGCTTGGTGTGGACATGACCAATGTTCATGCGGCTGGTGGTGTAGAGATGATGAAGGCTGCGCGTGAAGGTCTTGGAAGTCAAGCCAAATTGATCGCTGTCACTCAGCTGACCTCAACGTCAGAAGCTCAGATGCAGGAGTTTCAAAATATCCAAACCAGTCTGCAAGAGTCTGTGATTCACTATGCCAAGAAGACAGCTGAAGCGGGCTTGGATGGTGTTGTTTGCTCGGCTCAGGAAGTACAAGTCATCAAGCAGGCTACCAATCCAGATTTTATCTGTCTGACACCAGGGATTCGTCCAGCTGGTGTTGCAGTTGGAGATCAAAAACGAGTCATGACACCTGCTGATGCCTATCAAATCGGCAGTGACTATATCGTAGTGGGACGTCCCATTACCCAAGCTGAGGATCCTGTTGCAGCTTATCATGCCATCAAGGATGAATGGACACAGGACTGGAATTAAAGAACTAGATTAGAAAAATAAAAGGAGAATACCATGACACTTGCTAAAGATATCGCTAGCCACCTCTTGAAAATCCAAGCCGTTTACCTCAAACCAGAGGAGCCTTTCACTTGGGCCTCTGGTATCAAGTCGCCGATTTATACGGACAACCGTGTGACACTTGCCTATCCAGAGACTCGTACTCTCATTGAAAATGGTTTTGTGGAAGCTATCAAAGAAGCCTTTCCTGAGGTTGAGGTGATTGCAGGAACTGCAACAGCAGGGATTCCACACGGAGCTATTATTGCTGACAAGATGAACCTGCCATTTGCCTACATCCGTAGCAAACCAAAAGACCACGGAGCTGGTAATCAAATCGAAGGTCGCGTAGCTCAAGGTCAAAAAATGGTAGTGGTTGAAGACCTTATTTCAACGGGTGGTTCTGTTCTTGAAGCCGTAGTAGCAGCTAAACGCGAAGGAGCAGATGTACTTGGAGTTGTAGCGATTTTTAGTTACCAATTGCCAAAAGCAGATAAGAACTTTGCAGATGCTGGTGTGAAATTGGTGACGCTTTCTAACTACAGTGAACTCATCCACCTAGCCCAAGAAGAAGGCTATATCACGCCAGAAGGACTCGACCTTCTAAAACGCTTTAAGGAAGACCAAGAGAATTGGCAAGAGGTGTAAAAAATCAAAAGACTAAAAGGTTAAAAATTATACTATTCTGTCATATCAGGTGTATGAATGACAAGATTCAAGTTGTTAATGTTTTTTACGTCAATTGTTTCAGTTTTAGATTTGCTTGGCTTGCTCTTATATAAAAAGTAGCACACGTCATGAAAGTTACAAGGGTTAAAGTATAATCCATAAATATTGTCAGATCCCTTTTCTGATATTTTGGAATTTCTTGCTTATCCCAGTCTTTTCAGTGATTTGGCTCAGTAATCTTAGCGTCAAGTTCTTTTTAGTTTTGAAAGATTATCCGTGAATTTCTTGCTTATTTATGATAAAATGGGAGTATCGCAAAAAATGACTCATCGTATTCAATTTTGAGTAAATCTAGGAGGATCCCATGTCAACAGAACATATGGAAGAACTAAATGACCAGCAGATCGTTCGCCGTGAAAAAATGGCTGCGCTCCGTGAACAAGGAATCGATCCCTTTGGAAAACGCTTTGAACGCACTGCAAATTCACAAGAATTAAAAGATAAATTTGCTGACCTTGATAAAGAACAATTACATGATAAAAACGAAACAGCTACTATCGCAGGACGCTTGGTAACCAAACGTGGTAAAGGTAAAGTAGGTTTTGCCCACCTTCAAGACCGCGAAGGCCAAATCCAGATCTACGTTCGTAAGGATGCTGTCGGTGAAGAAAACTACGAAATCTTCAAAAAAGCAGACCTTGGTGACTTCCTTGGTGTCGAAGGCGAAGTGATGCGTACAGATATGGGAGAACTCTCTATCAAGGCTACTCACATCACACACTTGTCTAAGGCTCTTCGTCCTCTACCAGAGAAATTCCATGGTTTGACAGACGTTGAAACAATTTACCGTAAACGTTACCTTGACTTGATTTCTAACCGTGAAAGCTTTGAACGCTTTGTCACTCGTTCAAAAATCATCTCTGAAATCCGTCGTTACCTTGACCAAAAAGGTTTCCTTGAAGTGGAAACACCTGTTCTTCACAACGAAGCTGGTGGTGCCTCTGCCCGTCCATTTATCACCCACCACAATGCCCAAAACATTGACATGGTGCTTCGTATCGCGACTGAGCTTCACTTGAAACGCCTTATCGTGGGTGGTATGGAACGCGTCTATGAAATTGGCCGTATCTTCCGTAACGAAGGAATGGATGCTACTCACAACCCTGAGTTCACTTCTATCGAAGTTTACCAAGCATACGCAGACTTCCAAGATATCATGGACTTGACGGAAGGCATTATCCAACATGCTGCTAAATCAGTCAAAGGTGATGGCCCAGTCAACTATCAAGGTACTGCAATCAAAATCAACGAACCATTTAAACGTGTTCACATGGTGGATGCTATCAAAGAAATTACTGGTGTCGATTTCTGGCAAGACATGACTTTGGAAGAAGCTAAAGCTATCGCTGCTGAGAAGAAAGTTCCAGTTGAGAAACACTATACTGAGGTTGGTCACATCATCAATGCCTTCTTTGAAGAGTTTGTTGAAGAAACCTTGATCCAACCAACCTTTGTATATGGACATCCAGTAGCTGTATCTCCACTGGCTAAGAAAAATCCTGAAGACGAACGCTTTACTGACCGTTTCGAGCTCTTCATCATGACTAAGGAGTACGGTAATGCCTTTACTGAACTCAACGACCCAATCGATCAGCTTAGCCGTTTTGAAGCCCAAGCTAAAGCTAAAGAACTTGGTGACGATGAAGCGACAGGTATCGACTACGACTACATCGAAGCCCTTGAATATGGTATGCCACCAACAGGTGGTTTGGGAATCGGTATCGACCGTCTCTGCATGCTCCTCACGGATACAACTACTATCCGTGATGTATTGCTCTTCCCAACAATGAAATAAACGCTTATCCTCTGGTACTTGTCAGGGGATTTTTGG
Organism: Streptococcus sp. 339; assembly: GCF_013277285.1. NCBI lineage: Bacteria > Bacillati > Bacillota > Bacilli > Lactobacillales > Streptococcaceae > Streptococcus > Streptococcus sp. 339. The sequence goes on from NZ_VMMR01000014.1 coordinate 12,569, forward strand.
CTCTTTGTCAACTGTAGTGGGTTGAAGTCAGCTAAGCTCGAGAAAGGACACATTTCGTCCTTTCTTTTTTGATGTTCAGAGCGATAAAAATCCGTTTTTTGAAGTTTTCAAAGTTCCGGAAACCAAAGGCGTTGCGTTTGATGAGTTTGATGAGATTATTGGTTGCTTCTAATTTGGCGTTAGAATAGTGTAGTTGAAGGGCGTTGACAATCTTCTCTTTATCTTTGAGGAAGGTTTTAAAGAAAGTCTGAAAAAGAGGATGAACCTGCTTAAGATTGTCTTCAATAAGTCCGAAAAATCTGTCAGGCTCCTTATTCTGAAAGTGAAAAATTAAGAGCTGGTAGAAATCATAGTGGTGTTTCAAGTCTTCTGAATAGCTCAAAAGTCTATCTAGAATTTTTTTTATTGGTCAAGTGCATACGAAAAGTAGGGCGATAAAATCGTTTATCGCTGAGTTTACGACTATCTTGCTGGATGAGCTTCCAGTAGAGCTTGATAGCCTTGTATTCATGAGACTTTCGATCCAATTGATTCATGATTTGGACACGGACACGACTCATAGCACGGCTTAGATGTTGCACAATGTGAAAACGATCAAGAACAATTTTTGCATTAGGGAGTGAAACAGTCTGGGAGATGTTTCAGCCTGAGCCTAGAAATTCGAAAGCGAAGCTGTTTAGCCAAGTCATAGTAAGGGCTAAACATATCCATAGTAATAATTTTGACGCGACATCGGACGGCTCTATCATACTTAAGAAAGTGATTACGAATGACAGCTTGTGTTCTACCCTCAAGAACAGTGATGATATTGAGCTTGTTAAAATCTTGCGCAATGAAACTCATCTTTCCCTTGGTGAACTCATACTCGTCCCATGATATAATCTCAGGAAGGCTATTGTAAAAAAAATAAAATTAGGTTATAATGACTTCTGATAAATGATTTTACTACAAAAGGTTGGGTTAACTAAGGTGATGTTATGAAAACAGGGGCGTTAAGAATTTATTTTGGTTATGCTGCAGGAGTTGGAAAAACCTATGCTATGCTTAGAGAAGCGCAGCGAGCTCAAAAAGCTGGAGTAGATGTGGTAGTAGGTTACATTGAACCTCATAATCGACCTGAGACTATGGCTTTACTGATTGGTCTTGAGCAATTATCTCCTAAAACAATAAAATATAAAGGTATCACCTTAAATGAGTTTGATATTGATACTGCTTTAAGGCGTCAACCACGCATTATTTTAGTGGATGAATTGGCTCATACTAACTGTTTTGAGTCACGTAATAAAAAGAGGTACCAAGATATTAAGGAACTGCTTTATGCAGGGATTGATGTCTATACTACTGTAAATGTCCAACATATTGAAAGTTTAAACGATGTGATTGAAGCTATTACAGGGATTCAAGTTAATGAGATAATTCCAGATGCTATTTTTGATCAGGCTGATCAGATTGAACTTGTAGATATTGACCCATCAGATTTACTTGAACGATTGGATAAAGGAAAAATTTATTCTAAATCGCAAGCTAAATTGGCCAAGCGTCACTTTTTTACTGAAGAAAAGTTAATATCTTTGAGAGAAATCGCTTTGCGCAAAGCAGCTGATCAGATTAATGGAAGTGCTTTTCGAGGAAAAAAAGTTAAAGATAGTATTGTGACCAAGGAACATGTCTTGGTCTGTGTGTCACCCTCTCCCTCCTCTTCACATGTCATTCGCGCTGCTTCAAGATTAGCAAGTGCTCTTAATGCAGACTTTACAGCCCTGTATATTGGTAGTTTAGATAGGGAACTGACTAATCAGGAGTTACATCAGAACTTGGAATTGGCAGAGCGGTTGGGAGCTAAGGTGACAGTTATGGATTATAATAATGTGACCAAGCAGATTGCTGATTACGCAAAATTGAGCCGTGTTTCTAAGTTAGTAGTCGGAAAAAGTGGCTCCAGAACTATTTGGCCTAAAGAAAATATTGTGGAAGTTCTTAGTAAGAATGTTCCTGATTTGGATATGTTTGTAGTCCATAATACTAGAGGAAAAAAAGAGACTTCGGTTGGTAAGCTCTCGTTGCCTTCTTGGTTTTCTAAATGGCAATTTTCTTTCAGTGATTTGGTTAAAACACTGGTGGTATTGTTGCTAGTAACCTTAACAGGTCTTTTATTTCGTTTCTGGAATCTCAGTACCAACAACATTATAATAATATATATATTAAGTGTTCAAATAAATGCTGTTTGGACAAAAGGAAAACTTTATAGTGTGATTTCTTCTATTTTATCAGTTCTTTGTTTTAATTACTTTTTTGTGGCCCCCTACTACACTTTTACTTCTTTTACTTCTTTTAATCCTTTTAATCCTACTTATCCTATGACTTTTGCTATTATGTTAATTACTGGTCTGATTACTTCTAGTCTCATAAAAAGGATTCAAGAGCAGGCAAGATTATCTACTGAAAAATCTTATCTAACAGAGTTGTTACTACAAACAAATAGAGGATTATCTCAGGCAGACTCTATTCCTTCTATTTTAGAAGAACTAGCTATTCAAGTCAAAAAATTATTGAATAGTGATGTGGTGATTTATCCTGTAACAGGTGGTACTTTGGAGACGCCGAAATATTTCCCTACCAGTCATTCTTTGAGGACCTTAGCTGATTACTATCAGTACAATGAGCGAGGAGTGGTTGAGTGGGTTTTATATAATAATAAACAAGCTGGAGCAACAACAAACACCTTGTCTGCTGCTAAATTTCTGTATTTATCTGTCAGAGGTAAAGATTCTGTTTTTGCTATTATTGGTATTTTAATAGAGGATAAAACAATGATTGACCTGTTTGAAAAATCTGTTATTCTAACTGTTTTAGGAGAGGCATCCTTGGCATTAGAAAAAGAAGCATTACGCGAAGAACAACAAAAAATGGAACTTAAAATACAAAAAGAACAGTTAAGGGTTGATTTGTTAAGGGGAATCTCACATGATTTGAGAACTCCACTTACAAGCATATCAGGTCAGTCTAAATTAATGATGGAGACGGGGGGAATTATGGAGAAACAGCGTATGATAGAATTAGCTGCCTATATTTACGATGACTCTATGTGGTTGATTAATCTGATTGAAAATTTATTGTCAATTACTAAATTGGATAATGATACTACTCTTTCATTAAGAATAAATGTTTTCGATGAGTTGATTGAAGAAGCTTTGAAACATGTGGATCAACATATTAAGAATCATGACTTTGTTTTAATTTTATCAGATGATTTATTAATAGCTAAAATGGATGCTCCCTTGATTGTGCAAGTACTGGTTAATATCATTAACAATGCAGTTAAATATACGCATGAAGGATCTTTAATTACATTGACGAGTAATAGAAAGGATCAGAACCTGGTGGTTGAGGTTTCTGACGATGGTCCTGGTATTAACGATCAAGCAAAAGAAAAGATTTTTGACCTTTTTTATACATCAGAAAATTTGGCATCCGATGGTAAAAGAGGCCTAGGTATAGGACTATCTTTATGTAAGAGTATTATTACAGCACATGGGGGGACTATTTACGTCCATGACAATACTCCTAAAGGAGTTATCTTTGGATTTACACTACCACTAGCGGAGGTGAATGTATTACATGAAAAATGAAAATGTTAAGATTTTAATTTGTGAAGATGATTCTTCCGTTAACAGACTTTTATCCTTAGCAATGGAAGTTGAAGGTTATCATTATGTATCAGTTCGGACTGGAGAGGAAGCTTTACGTCAGATCATTTCGCAATTTCCAGATTTATTATTATTGGATTTGGGTTTGCCAGATATGGATGGTAAAGACATTATTGACAAGATTCGTAGCTTTTCACAGCTACCTGTTATTGTTGTTAGTGCACGTGGAGAAGAAAGTGACAAGATTGATGCACTTGATGCTGGGGCAGATGATTATTTGACTAAACCCTTTAGCATTGATGAGCTTTTCGCTCGGTTAAGAGTTAGTCTTAGGAGGTCAAAGCAGATTAATCAACAAAGTGACGGTAATTCTGAAAAATCATCTTTTACTAATGGCTGGCTACATGTTGATTTTTTATCTAATCGTGTATTTGTTAATAACCAAGAAATTCACTTAACCCCGATTGAGTATAAGTTGCTTTGTCTTCTATCAGAGAATGTTGATAGAGTGTTGACTTATCGTTTTATTGTCAAGGAAATTTGGGGATATTATGAGGAAGACTTTTCTGCTTTGAGAGTTTTTGTTAATACATTGCGAAAAAAAATCGAATTAGGATTGGGTTACTCTAAAATGGTTCAAACTCATATTGGTATCGGTTATCGTATGATTAAGATTGAAAATTATGATGACAAATAATCCAAAAAGAATTTTATTCACCTGATTGGTAATTTCTTGGCAGCTATTTGAAACAAGTCTTAGGATAGGTTGTCTTAGGTTATTTTAGGAGACAATCTTTATATAATCTTTATTTTATATCCGTAATCTTTATATCATTTTTATACTTTTCGTGGTAGAATGATTATATTCTTGAAGGAGGATACAATGCTAGTAGATTTCATAATGTTTCTAGTTTTATTTTTTATTTTTTTGTTAATGATTGGTTTTATTGTTTGGTGTGATAAGCACCTTAAAGGTGATTAGAGGGAGAGTGTACTATGATAGTATTAGGAATAATTTTTGGTTTATTAATCTGTTATTTATTTTATGCTCTGTTACACCCGGAGAGATTTTAGGAGGAATGTGAGATGTTACAAATCATATTTGTCTTAGTACTGGCTTGTATTATTATATTACCAACTGGAAAGTATCTTTACCATATAGCTAGCCAGCAAAAAACTTTTGCAGATCCCATTATGGATCCTATTGATAGGTGGATTTATAAGTTGCTTGATGTGGACAAAAAAGGAATGACTTGGAAGGAGTATGCTGTAGCCCTTATTTTAACTAATGCTGTTATGGCTCTAGTGGCTTATGTAATCCTAAGAACACAGGCCTTTTTCTTTTTGAACCCCACCCGTGTTGGTTCATTAGAATCAAGCCTGAGTTTCAATACAGTCATATCTTTTATCACCAATTCTAATTTACAAAATTATGCTGGTGAGAGGGATTTGTCTTTTTTTAGTCAGATGGTTGTCATTACTTTTATGATGTTTACCTCAGCTGCTTCAGGCTATGCTGCTGCTATGGCTTTTATCAGAGGTGTATCAGGCAAGTATCAAGACATGGGGAATTTCTATGTTGACTTTGTTCGGGTGATTACTCGAGTGTTGCTTCCTTTTTCAATAATAGGCTCTTTGTTACTTATTTCACAGGGGGTTCCCCAAACACTATCAAAAGAGTTATATGCGACTACTTTGGAGGGCAATTTACAAGGTCTTATAATGGGACCGGTCGCTTCTCTTGAAATTATTAAACACTTGGGAACCAACGGTGGTGGTTTTTTTGCAGCAAATTCAGCAACTCCCTTTGAAAACCCTAATGTAATCACAAATATTATTGAAATGCTATCTATGATGTTGTTACCAGGTTCTATGGTAGTTGTTTTTGGTCATATGGTTTCATCTAGGAAAAAGGAAGATCATCCCTTTGAATCTGTACAGAAAGTTTCTTATAAGTCCACTAAATCTACGTTTATTAAACTAGGAGGACAGGCAAGACCGCTTCTGATTGTTATGCTATTCTTATTTTTTGTTGGTTTATCCATTATTGTTTGGTCAGAAAGTAAAGGAAATCCTGTCTTGCATCAATTGGGTTTGAATCAATCAATGGGAAGTATGGAAGGTAAAGAAGTTAGGTTCGGTATTCCAATGTCTGGTCTATTTACAGAAATAACAACGGCTTTTACAACGGGTTCCGTGAATAATATGCACGATACTTTGACTCCTCTAAGTGGTGGAGTAGCTATGATTAACATGATGCTCAATGTTATATTTGGCGGTAAAGGTGTAGGAATAATGAATATGATGCTGTACGTTCTTCTTACTGTTTTTATTTGTGGATTAATGATTGGGCGTGCACCTGTTTATTTAGGAAAAAAAATTGAAGGTAAAGAAATGACTTTAATTGCTTTAGCCATCATGGTTCACCCTATGATTATTCTAGGTTTTTCAGCAGTAGCTGTCTCATTGCCAGCAGGATTTAACAGTGTTACCAATCCAGGATTTCATTCTTTATCACAAGTGATTTATCAATTTACCTCAGCTTCTGCTAACAACGGATCGGGATTTGAAGGACTAAAAGACAATACTTTATTTTGGAATATATCTACAGGATTAGCTATGTTTTTTGGACGCTATGTGACTTTGATTCTTCAGCTATCGATTGCTGGTTCGTTAATGACTAAGCAACATGTGAATGATTCCCTAGGTTCTTTAAAAACAGATACGGGGACTTTTGCCATTATTTTAGGTGTGATAGTGTTGATTATATCAGCCTTAACTTTCTTACCAGTCCTTGTACTAGGACCTTTAGCTGAATTTCTAACTCAATGAGGTTTATTATGATTTCAAAGAAAACTTACTTTCTGACACAAAAGATACTACTCAGTTCCCTTAAAGGAGCGGTCGTAAAACTTCGCCCTAGTTACATGATTAAAAATCCAGTAATGTTTGTAGTTGAAGTTGGTTTTGTTCTGACCTTCTTTTTAACAATTATCCCCGTTGATGCTCAACAAGATAGCCAAAGTAGTCAATTGTATAATGGCATAGTAGCAGTGATCTTATTTTTAACTTTATTATTTTCTAATTTTGCTGAATCCATTGCGGAAGGAAGAGGAAAAGCACAGGCTGAAAGTTTAAAAAAGACGCAAGAAAATATGACAGCTAGACGACTCTATTTTGACAATGATGGTCAGACCCTTCTTGAAGAAACTATTGAGGCCACAGCCTTGCAAAAAGGAGATATCGTTCTGGTTAAGGTAGGAGAATTAATTCCTGGTGACGGTGAAGTTATTGAAGGAATTGCTTCTGTAGACGAATCAGCTATTACAGGAGAGTCAGCTCCGGTGATCAAAGAACCTGGTGGTGATTTTGCTTTTGTAACAGGAGGGACAACTCTTGCTAGTGACTGGCTTAAGTTGAAAATGACCTCACGTGCTGGAGAGTCTTTCTTGGACAAAATGATTTCCTTGGTAGAGGGTGCTTCTCGGCAAAAAACCCCTAATGAAATTGCCTTGAATACTTTGCTAGTCAGCTTAACAATTATATTCTTAATGGTAATTGGAAGTTTGTACCCGATTGCTAGCGCTTTGCACATAAAGATTACAGTTACTACTCTTGTGGCATTGACCGTATGTTTAATTCCAACAACAATTGGAGGTCTGCTGTCAGCAATTGGAATTGCAGGTATGGATCGCGTTACACGGTTTAATGTGATTGCTATGTCAGGAAAAGCAGTGGAGTCTAGTGGTGATGTGGATACTATGATTTTGGACAAAACAGGAACCATTACCTTTGGAAATCGTATGGCTGCTCATTTTGTTCCTGTAGATGGTGTTAGTCAAGAGTCTTTAATAAGAGCAGCTATGCTAAGTTCTCTACAGGATGATACACCGGAAGGAAAATCAATTGTTAAGCTTGCTAAAGAATATGGGGCAAGTATTCCTCCTATTTCTGAAGATATGACCTTTATTGATTTTACTGCTCAAACACGAATGAGTGGGATAGACTTTGTTGATGGGGGAATGATACGTAAGGGTGCCACAGATGCTATAAGTCGCTATATTAAAGGTAAAGGTGGTGTGATTCCGAAAGATTTGAAGTCTATCAGTGAAAGAATTGCTTCAGCTGGGGGAACTCCACTGGCAGTAGTGGAGGGGCAGAATATTTTGGGAGTGATTGCTCTCAAGGATACCATCAAACCAGGTTTAGTTGAGCGTTTTGCTCGCCTACGGGCAATGGGAATTAAAACTATTATGTGTACCGGTGATAATCCTCTTACCGCTGCGACCATAGCTCAAGAAGCAGGCGTTGATAGCTTTATCGCTGAATGCAAGCCAGAAGATAAAATTGAAGCTATTAAAAAAGAACAACGCTTAGGAAAAGTTGTTGCGATGACAGGAGATGGGACTAATGATGCCCCAGCACTAGCTCAGGCAGATGTCGGTATTGCTATGAATTCTGGAACAAGTGCTGCTAAAGAAGCTGCTAATATGGTGGATTTAGATAGCGATCCAACCAAGATTCTGGATATCGTTGAAATTGGAAAGCAATTATTAATGACGCGAGGAGCTTTAACCACTTTTTCAATTGCTAATGATATTGCCAAATACTTTGCCATTATTCCAGCTATTTTTATGCCCAGTATCCCCCAAATGCAATCGTTAAATATTATGTCATTATCAACGTCTTCCAGCGCAATTTTATCGGCTCTGATTTTCAATGCCATTATTATTCCTCTTCTAATTCCGATTGCGATGAAAGGAGTTTCTTATAAGCCTCAAAGGTCAGAAAAAGTTTTGGCTCATAACATGCTGATTTATGGTTTGGGTGGAGTCTTCATCCCGTTTATTGGAATTAAAATCATTGATATGAGTATTACTCCATTATTGTATCTATTGGGTTTATCCTGATAAGATTAGTTTAATATAATATTTAGAGGAATAAGATTGAAACTTATCTACATTGCTTTACGTTTAAAAGAATCAGTGTCTTTTCCTTGGGTTGAACATGAAAGGAATGAATAACAATCATGAGAAAAATATTTATACATATCAGACGTTCTGTCCGACTAAGTCTTTTATTTGGGGCGGTTTGTGGATTATTTTACCCTTTGCTGATTACCGGATTAGGGCAGTTTATTTTTCCTGTTCAAGCCAATGGTAGTCAAATTAAGCAGGATGGGAAGCTTATTGGATCGGCTTTAATTGGGCAAGAATTTTCGTCAGCTGCTTTTCTGCATGGTAGACCATCTGCTATTCAGTATAATACTTACCTTAGCGAAGGAGACCCAAGTGGACAAAGGCGGGATATTACTTCTGGTTCCCAAAATCTGGCTCCTAGTAATCCTGAACTAAAAGTACGTGTTCAAAAGGAACTGTCTCTTCTCATAGAAGAAAACCCAACTATTTCAATCAGAGATATCCCTGCTGATTTGGTAACAACATCGGCTTCGGGATTGGATCCAGAAATCAGTCCAGAAAGTGCTAAACTACAACTCCCCCGTATTTCTAAGACAACAGGTATTAGCTTGCCTAGACTGGAAGAAATCATTGACAAGCATACAGTAACAAAAATTTTTGGATTTCTAGGTGAAGATAGGGTGTCTGTGTTAAAAGTTAACATCGATATTATGAAGGAACTGAACTAACACCGCTGTAAAAGTTATACGGGTATTATTGCAAGTAATTAGTAGTGAGAGGTACGCCTATTACAAAAAAAGGGATAAAAAAGAACTCTTACTTCCTAGACTATATAATCTGATGAGTATCTTACAGATAGAGAAAGGAAGTTGGCATTTATTTATGAACTACTTTTAGCTGGTTTGAGATTTGTGACAAACTCATTTCACTGAAGAATTGCCAATCGAAAGTGATGATGTCCCAAAAAAATGGTGAGATTGAGGGCAATTATTTTGATTTTATTTGATACGAGGAACCCTTGAAGCTGTTTTTTCAGCTAAACCAAGGCTAGTCTTAGCCTTGGCTCTCCAGCCTCACAGCTCCAAGCCTCTTATCAAATGAAATGCTTGTCTTAGACTCCTTGCTTTCTCTCTCCTAAATGTAAGGGATAGAGTGATTTCCTTTAAGGAACAGCTTCCCATTTAGCGAGAAATAGATTATACTTGTAGCTGAGGAGAATCAAGCTCCTCACTAGTAAACTCTTCATAATCCTTTTTATTTTTCTGAAGATATTGTTTGAAAGATGTGAGTTTCCACGGATGGGTTTGTGGAGGGATATACTTGCGTCTTTCTTTTTTTGTTCTGGTTCTGGTTCAAAGCTTTTCGAATAGAGTTCATGAACTAGTAGCTCCTTTGTGTGATAGATCTTGTCAGCGATATTGAGGTAGATGTCACCGTCAACTTCTTTTATAACGAATACTTTCGTCTTTCTGCTGAAATAGACTTCTTTTCCTTTCTGTTGATAGGCTAGTAGCAGACGATTGCTTTGTCTTTTAGAAAGGTTCAGTTCGACACAGGCTCGATTCTTTGTTTTCTTTCCTTGGTCTATAGCTTTTATCACAAGATATTTTTTCGCTTCATTCATATTCAGTTGGATCCTTTTCATACGACTATTTTATTAAATGGGACATTTTCACGTTCGATTTACTAAAGACATTATTACATTCGAATTACAAAACCTAAAAAATCAAATGTTTTTCCTTGCAAAATTCGGGGGGGTGGTATAATTGCTGTTAGACTGTATATTCTTCATAGGAGATACAGTGGGGTAAATAGTCGTAAGTTGCTATTTATATATTATTGTCAATCGAAGAGGAAAATGACATGTTCTCTTCAATCATATCTTTAAAGGAGAAAGAGTTATGGATTTTAGAAAGTGTAACAGAGAAAAGGTCTTCCGTTACTCCATTCGTAAGTACCACTTTGGTGCCGCCAGTGTCGCGGTTGCCGCATTGATGTTTTTAGGAGCACGAGCTAGTGTTGTTCAGGCGGATACTACAGTAAATGCTACAGAGGTGTCTCTTGAGAGTTCTGAGCCTAAATCGGATCCAGCTGCGGAGGGAGCTAGTGAAGCTTCGAATGGAAGTGAGCGAAGTGCTGATGAAACAAGTAATTCTGTTCAGCGTACTCCTGTTGGCAGTGATAGGGACGCTTCTCCATCAAGCAATAATGGGGAAAGTTCTGAAGGGTCAGATAGAAGCAACAGTAGTGCCGTTAGCGGAAGTGATAGAAGTGCTGAAGAGACAAGTAACTCTGGTCAGCATGCTCCCGTTAGAAGAGCTAGGAGTGTCGGGGAAGACCGGGCATCAAGGTTGAATGGGGACTATTCATATAATGTTGATCAAGCACCAGTCCCAGATTCAAAAATTAATGATTTTGATTATTTGAGTAGTCATTGGTATGATGGAATGTTTCATTGGCTGAATGCCAATAGTCATGGAGATGTTTATGAACTTTATACGGATTTCTTTGGTGATCAAAAGATAAGACGGAAAGATCGTAATAGAAATAGACGTGTGGATAAACTATATAGAGACGATGCAACGACAGATAGTAGTAAACTAAACATTTTCAATTTATATCCACAGGCTGAGTATGTGAGTCTTTCGATTGTTCCTAATGGAGGTGGTGAAGCTCGCTTAACAGTGGTAGAAGCTGGGGGAAAAGTATTAGATACTATTCCAATACCGGCGAAAGATTTGTGGATAAAACAAAGCGAGTATGATAAACGTGAAAAGCAGAGACAATCCATCGACAAGTCTGCCTTGAATACCGAGCTTGGTAAAGAATCTGGCACCAAAGAGACAGCTAAGTATCAAAATGCAACAGCAGACAAGAAAGCAGCCTATGACAAAGCCGTAGAAGATGGTAAGAAAGTCTTAGAAGACCCGAATGCCACGCAAGAAGCTGTCAATAACGCTAAGAAAGCCATTGAAGACGCCAAAGGTGAGTTGGATGGAGTGGCAAGCGACAAGTCTGCCTTGAATGCCGAGCTTGGTAAAGAATCTGGCACGAAAGAATCTGACAAGTATCAGAATGCAGACCAAGCTAAGCGTACTGCCTACGACGAAGCTCTTAAAGCGGCAAAAGCTGTAGATGCTAAGCCAGATGCAAGTCAAGCAGAAGTTGAGAAAGCTAAGAATGACTTAGTTGCGGCAGCGGCAGCCTTGAATGGACAAGCAACAAGTAAAGATGAGTTGAAAGCTGAAATTGCGAAAGAAGATGCAACAAAAGCTGACGCCAAGTACACGAATGCAGACCAAGCTAAGCGTACTGCCTACGACGAAGCTCTTAAAGCGGCAAAAGCTGTAGATGCTAAGCCAGATGCAAGTCAAGCAGAAGTTGAGAAAGCTAAGAATGACTTAGTTGCAGCAGCGGCAGCCTTGAATGTATCAGATATAGTAGCAGGAACTCAGCCTACATCGTATCAAACGAGAGCAATGTTGCCTAATACTGGTATACGATCAGATAATACTACAGCTGCTCTAGGACTTCTATCAATCTTTGGAGCAGTAGGTTTACTCTTTTCTAAAAAGAAAAAAGATGATGAAGAAGCTTAAGTAAATGATTCTATTTGATTCTCAATCGCTTTTACATACACAATTTTTTATCAATTAAAAAGAACTAGGGTAATCTACACATTAGCTGGATATACTTACCCTACAGTGGATAGTAAAAAAGGGGCTCTTGGTCAACTGTAGAGTGTTGAAGTCAGCTAAGATCTAGAAAGGACAAATTTTGTCCTTTCTTTTTTTGATGTTCAGAGCGATGAAAATCCGTTTTTTGAAGTTTTCAAAGTTCCGAAAACCAAAGACATTGCGTTTGATGAGTTTAATGAGATTATTCGTTGCTTCCAATGTAAGCGCGTCATAACAAGGTATCTATCATTCATGGAAGACCTCCTGTATACTATTAGTAAAGTAAAACTATTGGA
>NZ_VMMR01000015.1:0-12321 GCF_013277285.1 Streptococcus sp. 339
TTGTCCATTCAAGGCTGCCGCAGCTGCCACTAGGTCATTCTTAGCTTGGTCAATCCCTGCTTGACTTGCACCTTCTTTAGCTGCTACAGCTTTCGCTGCCGCAAGTGCTTGATCGTAGGCAGTACGCTTAGCTTGGTCTGCATTCTGATACTTGTCAGATTCTTTCGTGCCAGATTCTTTACCAAGCTCGACATTCAACTCATCTTTTTCAGGTTTGTTTGTTTCTTCAACTGAGGTTGTCGAATTACTAGGATTACTGGACACTTCCCCAGTATTTTCGTTAGATGTATCTGGTGATACTTTCTCTGAATTCGTTGTTGATTCTTCTGCAGATTGAACTGGATTTTCTGCTCCTTGAGTTGAGGTTCCTTCTGTGGTGCCTTCATTTGGTTTTACTGGAACTTCTTCTACAGTTTTTTCTAGTTCTTGTTCTTTCGGTTTCTCGACTGGAGTTGCAGAAGGAACTTCTGAAGCGTCTGTAGATTCTTCTTTAGTCTCTCCTGATTTTTCTCCTGACTTAGGAGTTGCATCTTCTCCTGAGTTTGTTGTTGATTCTTCTGCAGGTTGAACTGGATTTTCTGCTTCTTGATTTGAGGTACCTTCTGTAGAGCCTTCTGTTGGATTTACTGGAACTTCTTCTACAGTTTTTTCTGAAGTTTCATTTTTGGAGTCATTATTTTCTGGTTTATTTGACTCTCCAACTTTATTTGTATCACCTTGATTAGATTCAGTTGGTACTGTTTGCCCATTCTCTTCTGTTATTGCATTACCAGAATTTTCAGGTTTTGTTGAAGTTTCGTCTTTTGACTCATCTTTTTCAGGTTTGTTTGTTTCTTCTACTTCTTTTGGCTTCTCGACTGGAGTTGCATCTTCTTTCTGTTTTCCAAGATTCTCTCCGTTCTGAGAAGAATCTACGGTTGGAGGTGTAGAGTGACTTTCCACTTCTGAGTTCATATCACTAGATAATGTATCAGCTTTAGTTTCAGCGGACTCTGTAGCTACAGTTCCAACTTGTCCATCCCTAAATTCTGGAACAGCCTCATACTGTCCGTTAATCACTTGTATTTTTGATGGATTCTCTATAAAATTCGGTGCAATCGTATAATCTACCTTTTGTTGATCTATTGGAGTGGCTACTGATTTCTCTTGATTACTTACCTTAGAATCAGAAGTCGTTTTTCCCTCTTTGATATATCCAATATAAGTGTAACCTGAAATATCTTTAGGAAGAGGTAATTTTTCTCCAGAGGTCAATTCATAGTCCGTATTGTAATTCAGTAAAAGATTATTTTCTAAAGCATGGGCTGATACTAGAATACCGTTTCCTATCCCTGCAACCAATACTAAATGCAATACCGTTTTATTCTTAACTTTTTTCTTGGAAACAGCAAAAACTAAAATCCCCAGAGCTGCTAAGCTAGCACCAGCAACTAAGGCTTGCATCTCATTCTTGCTTCCAGTATTTGGTAATTCCGCCAGTTGATTTTGAGAATTTAACTTATAAACAAGATAATAAGTTTCATCATCATTCTCCACGTATGTCGGAATATCATATATAAGCTGCTTCTTTTCTTCTGATGATAGCTCTGACTCTGTCACATATTTATAGTGAACACCTTTGGTCTCTTGAGCTGCCACAGATGAACTAGCTAATACAGACATAAAAAACAAACTCGAAATCGTTGCAGATACAAGTCCTACTGATAATTTTCTAAATGAAAAACGTTCTTGTTTTTCACCAAAATACTTTTCCATTATTCCTCCTTGAAATAAAATTTTAAAAATATGTAAGCCTAACTTTTTTATATTAGTGTACTATCTATAAAAAAGGGAACATACTTTAATTATACTCTTTATTTAGCAAAAAGTCTTAAAATTGAGTTGCGTTTTCATACTTTTTTTATATATAAAATACCAAGTAGTAGTTTTGCAATTCCCTATTATTTTTTGGATAAAATGTAACCTACCATGAAATTTCCACGGCAGGTGTTACTCATATCACTAATCGTTCTAAAAATGGTTTGATGCAGTTGAGGAGAATTCCTTCTATCCAACTTTCTTGTGCTGAGGATAGATGTTCTGTCTGAAGGCTTTCTTTTAGAAAATCGCGGACTTGTTCTGGTGAGATTTCAAACTCAAAGGCTTTCATTTTATAGAAAAAGTCGAGCAGATGATCTGACAGATATTCAGTTGAAAAAGGCACTTCTCCACTTTTTCGATATTCTAATAAGAGCCGAGCAAAGCGGGATTTTTCTTCAGGAAGCTCACGGAAATAGGAATTGAGGAGCCAGGTCTGCTTCTGCTTTCTTTCAATTGGATCCTGAGCTGCAATTCGTTGGTCTTTTTCCAGCTCTTTTTGGTATTGCTTGGCCTTGATAGCCCGTTCTGCTCTATTTTTACCAAAAAGAATTTTCTCCCACTTGCGTTCTTCTTGAGTTAAGGTCTCTGTAAAGCCAAAGTAATCCTGATAGGCACGCTCCGCTGGGCCCATGGCTAGGACTAGATTGTCTGCATATTGCTTGGCGATTTTATCCCTCTTTTTGCGCTCTTTCTCTGCTTGGATACGGAGTTCTTGTTCGTAGTCAATTTTCTCCTTGCCTAGCTTGACAAGGTATAGTTGGTCATCCGATTTCCCAAGTAAAAAGGGTTTGATACACTTTTCAAGGACTTCTTCCATACGGGCCTTTTTATTTGGCTTCGCCTTGGTCCAACTTCCTCCCTGAAAGACTTCTAGGAAGAGATGGTAATCTCTCTCAGGTGCAAATTGATTGCCACGATTGGGTTTAAAAACACCTTTTTCCCAGAGCCATTTTAGAAGTCGCTCGTCAAAGTCACTTTTATTGACCTTGATTTTTTCCTTTTTCTGAGCTTTTCTGGTTAGATTTTCAACCTTTCTAAGCAGTTTTTCTTCCTCTTCCAATTGCTGGTTAAGGGTCAATCGATGAAAATGCCTAACACAGTCGCTACCAATTGGAAAGAGGCGTTGGCCTGTGACACCGTTAAAGAGTTCATAAGCGTATTTGATGGCATTTCCACAGACACAATTGCTACGGCCAATACCGTTAAAAATCAAGGAAACTTCATTCCATTCCTTGGTAGCTTGTTCCCAAGTATCCGCTTTTGAAGCCTGTAAAACTGCATCATACAGGGATTTTCTAACTGAAAGTGTCATGAGGTCTCCTTTCTAGATTATACTTTTACAACTTGAACCTCGTCTTTACCGAGTAAAATCAAGTATTTTTCAATATTTTCAATCGAATAGGCTCGTGATAAAGCCTCTTCGTATAGAGCTAACTGACCACGATAGCGGTCTACGAGTTGACTTGGTTCATCATAGCGGTCTGTCTTGTAGTCGAACAGAACAATTTTGTTTTCGTAAAGCAGATAGCCATCAAGGATACCACGGACAACAAAGTCTTCCTGACTCTTTTGGTCTCGTTTGAGCATGGAGAAAGGTTGCTCGCGATAAAGATGGTCGGTATTAGCAAGAATTTCCTGACCGAGTACTGTGTCAAAGAAAGCAAGAATTTTATCAAGATTGATCTTGTCTCTGACAGCTTGGCTAGTTTGAACTTGTTTGAGTGTTTCTGTTAGGCTAGCAAGGGTTAGTTGCTGGCTGAGGTCAATTCTCTGCATGAGTTCGTGAGTAGCACTACCAATCTCAGCTCCAGTTACCTTTTCTTTGGTTGAAAAATCTGGCAAATCGAAGCTGATTTTCTTGCCTACTGACTGACCTTGACCAGCAATCTCGACACCTTCCATATCCATAACTGGTTCGTAGAATTTCTTGATTTGACTTGGGGTTTGAACACTAGGAAGTTCAATAGCTGCGCGGTGAAGAGTATTATAAACTTCCACCTCCTTCAGCATTTCCAGAGCTTCTTTGATGGTATCTGACTGACGATTGTCTGCTTGGGAGCTATCTTGGAGAGGACTCTTGGTTTCCAACTCTCCGATAGCTTCTCTGGTCAACTGATCTTCGCCAATAAAACGATAACTAAAGTTGAGCTTGTCCTTAGTAAACACTTTACTGATAGCCCAAAGCCAATCTTGGAAATTCCGTGCTTGCAGTCTAGTATTGCTATTTAGTTTCCCATTTTTGGCTGCTGGGTATTCCTTGGATTCCAGCTTTTCACGAGAACCCTTGCCGACAAGATAGAGCTTTTTCTCAGCCCGCGTCATAGCAACATACAGCAAACGCATCTGCTCTGAATAGCTTGCTAGCTGTAATTCCTCTTCGTTCTGCCTATAGGTCAGGCTAGGAATGGAGAGTTTGATGGTTTTAGGATAGTGATCTTCCACTGCTCCAGTCTCCATTTTGGCAATATACTTGACACCTAGACCGTTTTTACGGCTGAGAATGACTTCTGACATAGAGTCTTGCTTGTTGAAATCTTGATCCATATTGAGAATAAAGACGTAAGGAAACTCTAGCCCTTTACTCTTGTGGATAGTCATGAGCTCCACTGCATCTTTTGGCGGTGCGACGGCCACGCTTGCAAGATCGTGCTGGGCTTCTAAAACTTGGTTAATCATACCAATAAAACGAGACAAGCCTTTGAAATTACTCTTTTCAAACTGGTCAGCTCGCAGAGCTAGGGCATAGAGATTGGCCTGTCTAGCAGGACCATTTGGCAAAGCTCCAACATAATCATAATAAAAACGGTCGTTGTAAATCCTCCAAATCAAGTCATAGAGAGAGTGGGTTTTGGCATACAGGCGCCAAGAAGCCAAGATATCCATGAATTGGTTTAGTTTCTCAGCTAGAGCTGAGTGAATCAAGACTTTTTGGCTACTTACCTGTTTTTGAGCATTGACCAGTTTCTCATAGAGATTTTCGTAGGCTTTATCCTCTGCTTTCTGAAGAGATAAACGTGCTAACTCGTCCTCATCAAAGCCAAACATAGGAGACTTCATAAGGGCAACCAAGGCATAGTCTTGAAGAGGATTGTGAATGACACGAAGGGTGTCTAGCATGACTTGCACTTCTAGAGATTGGAGATAATTGTTTTGCTCTCCATCAGTTTTGACAGGGATCCCATACTCAGACAGGGCGAGAAGAATCTGGTCATTACGACTGCGGCTGGAGGTCAGAAGGGCGATTTCCTTAAAGGCAACACCTTGTTCCTGATGAAGTTTAAGGATTTCCTTGATAACTAAGCGCATTTCGCCTGTTAGTTTCGTTTCTGTTTGACTCTCTTCTTCCTCACCAGAGTCGTCCTTGTCGTAGAGTAGAAATTCTGCCTTGTTGTCTGGATTAGGAGTCAGTTTGGTATTGGCAAAAACAAGCTGGTGCATGTTATCATAGTTGATTTCGCCGACCTCTTGGTCCATGAGACGTTCAAAGACATCATTGGTTGCTGACAGCACTTCTGAACTACTTCGGAAATTTTCCTTGAGGAGAATGAGCTTGCCTTCTTGGGGATTTTGCGCATAGCGTTGGAATTTCTCATTGAAAATCTGCGGATCTGCCTGACGGAAACGGTAGATAGATTGCTTGATATCCCCCACCATAAAGCGATTGTGGCCATTAGACAGCAATTCCAGCATTCGTTCTTGAATATGGTTGGTATCCTGATACTCATCGACCATGACTTCGTGGAAACGCTCCTGATAAGCTTCACGGACTTGCGGGAATTTCTCTAAAATCTCAATGGTGTAATGGCTGATATCAGCGAATTCAAAGGCATTTTCCTGACGTTTACGCTGACGATAAGCCTCCACAAAATCACCCATGAAGGCTTGGAAGGTTTTAGCTAGTTCCCATGTGTCTTGATGATAACGTTCTTGATAGTCGAGAATGGTTATCTGGTCTGACAGTTGTCCTAGTTTAGCAAAATGGGTCTTTCTCTCCTCGTTGTAGGCATCGGTCAGTGGCTTCAAATCAGCCTTACGACTGGCATTAGTCAGGGCCCGGCCGTTTTTCTCTTTCGAAATTGCGACAACACGCGCAAGTACTGCCTGATAAGCCTGACTATCGGACTCCTGATTTAGGGAGCCAATTTCATCCAGAATCAACTGAACATTTTCTAAATAGGCAGCTTTGGGAAACTCCTTGGCATCGTTATCCAGATGGTAACGGAAAAAGCTTTCCAAATTCCAAAGAGCTTGTTTGATTAGCTCAGTCAGTTTTTCTTTTTCACTGGTAAAATCAGCTTTTTCAAAGCCTTTGAGGAAAGATTCACTCAGCCATTTTTTAGGATTACTGGTGGATTGGAGGAAGTCATAAATTTTATAGACTTGCTGGCGCAGCCCCCGTTCATCTTTTCCACGTCCAACAAAGTTTTTCAGCAAATGACTAAAGGTCTCTTTCTGCTTACCTTGGTAATGGACTTCAAAGACCTCGTGGAAGACTTCGTTTTTTAGAAGGAGTTGCTCGCTTTGGTTTTGTAAAATACGGAAATTAGGCGCAATATCAAGCAGATAGCCATGTTTACCAAGGAATTTTTGTGTAAAAGAGTCCATGGTTCCGATGGCTGCGTTGGGTAGGTCTGCCAACTGGCGACCCAAGTGTTGTTTGAGGTCAACGTCATCGCTTTCTTGGATTTGTTGGCTGATTTTTTTCTCCAAGCGTTCTTTGAGTTCAGTCGCAGCCTTGACGGTAAAGGTTGAGATAAAGAGTTGAGAAATTTCGACACCACGCGCCAATTGGTCCAGAATACGCTCGGCCATGACAAAAGTCTTACCAGAACCAGCCGACGCTGAGACAAGGATATTTTGACCAGAAGTGTAGATAGCTTCGATTTGCTCGGCAGTTTTCTTTTGTTCCTTGCTCGAATTTGCTTCTGCTTCTTGCAGTTTTTGAATTTCCTCCTCAGTTAAAAAGGGAATAGGCTTCATCGATTCAACTCCTCTCTTATTTTTTCAAACCAATCTTGCTTGAGTTTTTCTCCGACCAGACGCTTGCCATCAGCTAGATCCAACTTTTCTAGGAAACGGGCTTGACCCAAGTGGTAATTGGCTTCAAAACCTGTGATGGATTGATGTTGCTGGACGTAGGGGGCAATGCTTCTGCCATTTTCGGTATAAGGATTAATGGCGAACTGGCCTGTTAAAATCTTCTCAGCTGCTTTCTTGTAAAGATGGGCATTGTAGTCCAGTAGGAGCTGGAATTCCTCATCTGTCAGCTGATTAGACTTGTTTTTATTGTAAAATTCGCCCAAATGACTGCTTTCTTTTTCTAAAAAGAGTCCTTGGTATTTCATAGACTTGCTGGCTTCTACTACTGCACCTGCCAAATTCTTAACGGTCAACAGAGATTGAACAGGTTCAGCCATTTCCAAGTACATGGCACCGAAAAAGTTCTGCTCCCCCTCTCTTTTTAGGGCAGCTAGGTAGGTTGGCAGTTGGGAATTAAGACCATTAAAGAAATGAGGAAATTGGAACTGGGTCAGACTAGACTTGTAGTCTACTACTCCTATCGCCCCATCAGCTTTCAATCGTTCAATGCGGTCAACCTTGCCTCGTACAAAGACACTGCGTCCATTGTCCAATTGAATAAAGGCCTGCTCTTTCCCACCGAAATTCGCCTCTTCTTTGATGGTTTCAATAGCTGGATTGTGACGGAGAATGTGGCCAGTCGTCCGTGCCACATCAAGCAAAACTTCCTTTGTAAACTGGGCTTCCAAACTTTCCTGATAAATAGCCTCAAATTCCCGTTCCTGACTGGTTTCTTGGATAGCCTGTTCCAAACGTTGGTCAAAGGAATCTTCGTCAGGCAACTGCAAGGCACGTTCAAAAATGCGGTGCAAGAAATTTCCGTGACTGCGGGCATCAGGACGCAGGCGTAATTCTTCTTGCAAGCCTAAAACGTAGCGAAGAAAATAACTGTATTCATTGCGATAAAACTCCGTCAAACCAGAGGTAGACAGGTAAAACTCCTGATCAGCAGGATAAAGAGCCTGCAAGGTATCCTTGGTCAAGGGCTTGCTGCTTGGACTTGTTGGAAGGGCAGGATTTGCAAGGCCTCTTTGGTCTAGTTTTTTACCCATGACACGTGCCAGAACCTTGACAAAGGTCAAATCTTGCTCCCTATCACTCGTCTCGCCCTGCTGGTGATAGGCAACCAGACTAGACAAAAGACTGTGATAGGACCCCATATCTTCCTTAGACAGCCCTTTGTAATTCATCCTCTTCTCTTTTCGCCTAAATCCAAAATGGACCAACTCTTGAAGATAGGCAGATTCCTTACTTTCACTTTCGTTAAAAAGGCTTGGAGCCGACAAGACCAACTGCTTACGAGCAGAATTGACCAAGGAAAGCATAGTATAGCGATTTTTCTTGAGGTTTTCACTGCTGGCAATCAGTAATTGAACGCCTTCTTCTGTCGCTTGATTTAGGCTCTGTCTTTCTTCGTCTGTCAAAAGACTGGTGTTTTGCGCAATTTTTGGTAATTGATCCTGAGTCAGCCCAATGGCATAGACAAAGTCAGCCGTTAAGGGCGCAATCAAATCGTAACTCTGCACCAGAACGGTGTCCACTGTTGCTGGAATGGTACGATACTGAGATAGACTCATCCCAGAATGAAGCAAGGCCAAGAAATCCTCCAGACTAACCTGTGAACCAGCAAAAACAGTCGCAAATTGTTCTAAAACATGACAGAAGGCCTTCCAAACTTCGGCCTGTCTTTCCTGTTCAAGAACTTCCATAGTGGCTGTCAAATCTTGCAACTGCTTGGTCACCTCTCCTTCTTTTAGAAAAGAATTCCACTTTTGCAAGAGATTTTCAGCCTTTTGTTTTCGACTGGCAAAGAGGGTTTCAAGAGGTGTTAAAATACGCAGACGAAGAACATTTAAACGTTCCAGATTAAATTTTCCATGGTGGGATTTGGTAAAGGTTTGCTGAAAGGCTGGCAAGCCTTTGATACCAAGATAGCGGATATATTGCTCAAATGAGTCAATATCAGCTTGACTAAGGTCGGTATACAAACCTGTTCTGAGGAGATTAATCAAATCCTCCTGACGGAAACGATAGCGTTTTAAAGCCAAAATAGATTCGACAAACTGAGTTAAAGGGTGGTGCGCCATGGATTCGCTTTTGCCTAGATAGAAAGGAATCTGATACTGGTCAAAAATAGTTTTAAGAGATAATTGATAAGACGCTACATCCCCCAAGAGAATACGAAAATGCTTGTAACTCAGGTCTGAGTTCTCATGTAATTTCTGACGGATGCTACGGGCTACCAACTCCAACTCTTCCTTTTGCGTCAAACAAGACCAGATTTGTAAGTTTTCACGGTACTTCTCATCGACATCCAATGTTAATTCTGAAAAGTCATAAGAGGACTCCAGCAAACGAGAGGCCTTGTCAAAACTATCCATCTTCTCATGAGTTTTAGAATAGTCCTGAGCAGGTGTTTGGTATTTAGAGGTTAGATGATGGAGAAACTCCACACTGGCTTGGTAGAGATTGCCCTCGCTAAAAGGACTGGCATAAGCTTTCTTACTAGCATAAGCCCCAATAACAATCTCAACTCCCTTGCCATGAAGTAGGTCCACAATTCGCTCTTCTTCGGCAGAAAAACGGGTAAAGTCGTCAATAACCAAGGCAATTTGAGTGAAATCACTACTTACCTTGTTATTCTCGATAGCCTCAATCAAATGGGACAACTGACTTCCCTGAGCCAACTGGCTTTGATTGAGATAAGCCGTTACCTTCTCAAAAATCAAGAGTAAATCGGCCCTCTTGTCCTCATCCGTCAAACTCTCCAAGTCCAAAAAACTCATTTGAGCAGTCGTCATCTCGTGGTAAAATTCAATCAACTGCTGGATAAATTGAGGATCCTGCTTGATAGCTCCATAAACACGCAAGTCCTTGGGGTCAAGTTCTGCAAGGCATCTGTAAAAGACCATCCCAAGACCGATGTCATCTAGACTAGTCTTGGCAGGCAAGTCATTCAAGACTAGGTAACGAGCCATTTGAGCAAAGCGCGTGACGGTAATCGCAAAAGAAGCCTGCTGGGACAAGCATTCCAGCACGGCGCGTTCCTTTTCAAAAGAAAGAGAGTTGGGAGCGATGTAGAAGACTCGCTTGCCAGCAACAACTAGCTCCTCCGCCTCTCTGGTTAGAATTTCAGTCAAAGAAGTCCGAATATCAGTATAAAGTAATTTCATCTCTGCCTCGTTGGAATTTTTCATTACCCTATATTATACCATGATTAGTCTCGTAAATCTGTTAAAATATTTAGGCTATCCATTCTTTTCTTCATCATCTGCTAAATATTAAATACTTAGCTTTACTTGTATATAGAATAAATCTGCCTACTGAAAATCACATAATAAAAAATCCTCGGTAACAAGGCTTTGAGTTTTATGATTGTTCCTTAGGTCCAGAGTAGACTTCAATGTGTTGTCCTAGTACCTTGATGTCGACTGGTAGATTATCTGATTTATCACCATCGACATCGGACTCTAATTCGATATCAGAAGAAATTTTAATAGTAGGTGCTTTTATATATTCAATATTCTTGATAGAATGATTGAACTATAGTAAATTGAAACTAGAATAGTACACCGTGGATGCTAAAATATTTCTAGAAATTAATTTGATTTCCCTAATCAAGCTGTTCGTATATTATTTCAACCTACTATAAATCGTCTAAGAGAAACAACCGATAAGAATTGGCACAAAAGCGACCGTATTTTTGTTACCAATACAGGAAAACCAGTTCATAGTTCCGTCTTGAGCAAGTCTCTCCAGCGAGCAAACGAACGCCTTAAAAAACCAATTCCCAAACATCTGTCCCCTCACATCTTCAGACACACCACTATTAGCATCTTAGCAGAAAATAAAATTCCTTTAAAAACAATCACGGACGGGGTTGGTCATTCCGACTCTGAAGTCACTACTTACATCTACACCCACGTCACAAAGAACATGAAAGATGAAGCAATCAATGTACTGGATAAAGTTATGAAAAAGATTTTTTAAAAAGTTTTGCCTCTCAAAATCGAGTAGGAGATAATCTCTAGCCCCTCTCACACCACCGTACGTGCCGTTCGGCATACGGCGGTTCAACTAACTTTTAACGCATGTCGTTCAAGGTAATAATCCAAACACGAAACCAGTCCACGTTTTTCAAGGACTGGTTTTGATATAGCACGTTTAAGTACCGACTTCTGAGCTACTAATTGATAATGGTCACCCCAGCCAGATACCTTATCTGCTATCCATTTAGGAACTCCTAACTTAAGCAATCCCCATAGTCGTCTCGATTTTTTCTTCCATTGCTTCCAGATAATCACTCGTAGGCGAGTACGCAAGCGCTCATCTATGCTGGTGACAATACTTTTCATATTTCCCAATGAGAAATAGTTTATCCATCCTCGAATGGACAAATTCAGTTGTTCAATACGTCTTGTTAGGTCTATACTCCATTTCCTCTGTGTTAGTTTCTTCAATTTAAACTTAAATCTCCGAACACTATCTTGATGTGGACGACTTTTCCAACCAGATGATGATTTCCAGAACCCAAAACCTAAGTATTTCAGCTCTCTTGGTCTGGTAATCTTAGTCTTGGTCATATTTACTTTCAAACCTAGCCGTTTCTCAATAAAACGACTAACTGAATACATCACACGCTTAGCGGCTGCCTCGCTTCCGACCATCATCACACAATCATCTGCGTAGCGCACAAATCGAAGTCCCCTCTTTTCTAATTCCTTGTCCAATTCATTAAGCATGATATTAGATAAGAGAGGAGATACATTTCCTCCCTGTGGTGTACCAACTAGCGTTTTATGACGCCGACCGTTAATGATAACACCTGAATGAAGATACTTACGAATCAAGGATTCCCTATCTCCGTCTTCGATCATATTATGTACTAAGGACATCAATCTATCTTGAGGAACCCTATCGAAAAATTTCTCTAGGTCTATATCCACTATCCACTCATAGCCGTCATTTAAGTACTCTAAGAGCTTGGACAATGGCTTGTTGGATTATCCTATCCATCACTGTCGGAATCCCAAGCTGAAGGACACCTCCATTGGGTTGGGGGATTTCAACTCGCAGGACTGATTGAGGTTTGTATTTTCTCTGTTTTATCAGCTCCTTAGTCAAGCGCCAGTTTTGTCTGAGATAGTCATCCATCTCTTCGATAGTCATTCCATCAATCCCAGCTGAGCCTTTATTGGATTTTACTTGATTGTAAGCTTCCAGCATATTTTCGCGTGATACTATCTTATCTAGCAATTTTGACATGTGCCTATTCCTTTCTTGTTTTGGTGCCTGAGGGACATCTTATATTGGTGAACCTTCATCTAGTCAATACGTGACAGAGTCCAGTTCTATCAGACCGTTCGTTTTACAGACACAAGT
>NZ_VMMR01000016.1:0-12786 GCF_013277285.1 Streptococcus sp. 339
GATTTCTAACAATGTTTTAGAAATAGAGGTGTACTATTCTAGTTTCAATATACTATATATCTGCAGAATACTCTTTCAGTTTCATTCAGCCTAGTCTTGCTTAGGAAAAAGCAAAAAGCCATCCAATTATGATGGATAGCTTCTTGGTTCTTAGATTTGTTCTGCAAAAACCTTTTCAGCAAGGTTCATAGCGTGGTCTGATACACGAGTGTAGTGTGAGATGATGTCTATAAAGTTGACCCCAGCTTGTGTTGAACATTCGCCCTTGTTGAGGCGTTTGATGTGGGTTTTTCTGAGAACACGTTCTATCTTATTGATTGCTTCATGACGTTCTACAAGACTGCGTGCTTTTTCAATATCATTGTTTTCCACACTATCCAGAGCATCTTTGATAAAGTCACTAGTTTGACGATAAACTTCCTCTAATTCTTTCAAGGCGGCATCAGAAAATTCAACATTTTTACGTTGAAGATAGTCAGTCAGATTGAGTAGAGCCTCCGCGTGGTCTCCAATCCGTTCCAAATCACGGGAGGAATCAAGGATATTGGTGAGCACTTCGCTTTCTTTTTGACTGAGAGCTTCGCTTGAAAGGGCAATGAGATAACGTGTTAATTGCTCATCGATGGTGTTAATGGCTTCTTCGGTTTTATGCCCTTTTTCAGCAACTTTTTCATCCAAGTCAATGATATACTTATAGGAAAGGTCAAAGGCTTTGGCAGCGTAGTTTCCTAAATGCAAGAGCTCTTTCTTAGCATTTCCGAGAGCGATAGATGGGGCTTGTTTGATGAAATGCTCATCAAGATATAAGGGTTCATATTTGACAACCTCGTCCTCTCCAGGAATAATCTTGGTTACAAAGTAAGCCAGAGCTCCGATAAATGGAAATTGGACAATGGTATTGGTAATATTAAAGGTTCCGTGAGCAAAGGCGATGGTCATTTCTGGTGCTAGATTTAGCGTAGCTTCAAACCAATGAATCAGGGCTGTAAAAGGAACTAGAAAAATAACGCAGACGACTGTTCCGATAACGTTGAAGGCAACATGAGCTCCTGCTACCCGTTTAGCTGCAATATTAGCACCTAAAGAGGCAATGATGGCTGTAATGGTTGTCCCGATATTGTCACCAAATAGAACTGGCAGAGCTCCTTGCAGGTCAATGAGATTGCTGGCGTAGAGGTTTTGTAAAATCCCGATGGTAGCCGAGGAAGCTTGAATCAGTAAGGTCAAGCCGGTACCGACAAAGACACCCAAAACAGGATTCTTACTTAGCTCAATCATATAGTCCTTAAAGACCTGTAAATCCTTGAGTGGAGCCATTGCGCCGCTCATGAGATTGAGGGCAAAAAAGATACCACCGACACCAAAGAGGATGCGTCCGATATTATTGACTGTCCGATTTTTCGTAAAAAAGAGACAGACGGCACCGATAAAGAGCATAGGTAGGGCATAGTTACCTAATTTAAAACCGATGAGAAAGGATGTGACAGTTGTCCCAATATTAGCACCCATGACAATCCCGATAGCCTGACGTAAGGTTAAGAGACCGGCACTGACCAGGCCGACTGTAATAACTGTTACACCAGAACTAGACTGAATTAGAGCAGTCATCCCAATACCAACCAGAACTCCAAAGAAAGGATTACTAGTATATTTGTCAAGGTAAAAACGAAGGCGATCTCCAGCAGCTTGTTGCAAACCGTCTCCCATGGTCTTGATACTATATAAGAATAGTCCCAGACCACCTAAAAAGTGAAATAAAATTTCCTGCCAATTAATGGACATTTCTTTTTCCTCCGAAAAATAATCGCGGAATATCTCCTATTCTATTTTAAAGGATAAAAGTAAATCTAACAAGTGTTAATGTCAAGTTTGTAAAAGAAAATTATAATTGATAAGTGTATTATTTTTAAGAGTTTTTAACCTTATTTTAGATTTGTGAAAACAGCTATTGTTTTTTGTCAAAAAATGCTTTAGGATAAAAATGTGATTATCTTGGTCCCTGTGATTGGGATAAAAATTTTATAAAGAAAGTTAAGCGCTTTCTTTTGTGCAACAAAATCAATTTTTTAGGAGGAGAAAATGAAGAATTCATTTTTTGAAAGACGTTGTCGTTACAGTATTCGTAAGTTATCAGTAGGAGCCTGCTCGCTGATGATTGGTGCTGTTTTATTTGCTAGTTCAGCCTTGGCTGAAGAAACTGCAGTTCCTGAAAATAGCGGAGCTAATACAGAGCTTGTTTCAGGAGAGAGTGAGCATTCGACCAATGAAGCTGATAAGCAGAATGAAGGGGAACATGCTAGAGAAAACAAGCTAGAAAAGGCAGAAGGAGTAGCGATAGCATCTGAAACTGCTTCGCCAGCAAGCAATGAAGCTGCAACTACTGAAACTGCAGAAGCAGCTAGCGCAGCTAAACCAGAGGAAAAAGCAAGTGAGGTGGTTGCAGAAACACCATCTGCAGAAGCAAAACCTAAGTCTGACAAGGAAACAGAAGCAAAGCCCGAAGCAACTAACCAAGGGGATGAGTCTAAGCCAGCAGCCGAAGCTAATAAGACTGAAAAAGAAGTCCAGCCAGATGTCCCTAAAAATACAGAAAAAACATTAAAACCAAAGGAAATCAAATTTAATTCTTGGGAAGAATTGTTAAAATGGGAACCAGGTGCTCGTGAAGATGATGCTATTAACCGCGGATCTGTTGTCCTCGCTTCACGTCGGACAGGTCATTTAGTCAATGAAAAAGCTAGCAAGGAAGCAAAAGTTCAAGCCTTATCAAACACCAATTCTAAAGCAAAAGACCATGCTTCTGTTGGTGGAGAAGAGTTCAAGGCCTATGCTTTTGACTATTGGCAATATCTAGATTCAATGGTCTTCTGGGAAGGTCTCGTACCAACTCCTGACGTTATTGATGCAGGTCACCGTAACGGGGTTCCTGTATATGGTACACTCTTCTTCAACTGGTCTAATAGTATTGCTGATCAAGAAAAATTCGCTGAAGCTTTGAAGCAAGACGCAGATGGTAGCTTCCCAATTGCCCGTAAATTGGTAGATATGGCCAAGTATTATGGCTATGATGGCTATTTCATTAACCAAGAAACAACTGGGGATTTGGTTGAACCTCTTGGAGAAAAGATGCGCCAGTTTATGCTCTATACCAAGGAGTATGCTGCTAAGGTAAACCATCCAATCAAGTATTCTTGGTACGATGCCATGACTTATAACTATGGACGTTACCACCAAGATGGTTTAGGAGAATACAACTATCAGTTTATGCAAAAAGAGGGGGACAAGGTACCCGCTGATCACTTCTTTGCTAACTTTAACTGGACCAAAGAGAAGAATGATTACTCTGTAGCTATGGCCAAATGGTTAGAGCGTAGCCAGTACGATGTCTTTGCAGGATTGGAATTGCAACAGGGTGGTTCTTATAAGACTAAAGTGAAATGGGATGCCCTTTTAGATGAAAATGGCAAACTTCGCTTGTCACTTGGTCTCTTTGCGCCAGATACTATTACAAGTCTTGGCAAGACAGGCGAAGACTATCATAAGAATGAAAATATCTTCTTCACTGGTTACCAAGGCGATCCAACTGGTCAAAAACCAGATGACAAGGACTGGTACGGGATTGCCAACCTAGTTGCGGACCGCACGCCAGCAGTAGGTCATACTTTTACCACTTCTTTTAATACCGGTCATGGTAGAAAATGGTTCGTAGATGGTAAGGTTTCTAAGGATTCTGAGTGGAATTACCGTTCAGTTTCAGGTGTTCTTCCAACATGGCGCTGGTGGCAAAAATCAACTGGTGATAAGTTGAAAGCAAGCTATGATTTTGAAGATGCTTATAATGGTGGAACTTCTCTTAAATTTGCAGGGGATCTTTCAGGTGCGACCAAGCAAGATGTGAATTTGTACTCTACTCGCTTGAAGGTGACAGATACAACCAAATTGCATGTTGCCCACAAAGGAGGCAAAGGGACCAAGGTTTATGTAGAATTTGCAACCAAGAAAGATTATACCTATGGTGATGAAGCTGCCCGTAAAGAATTGACAGTTTCAGATAACTGGACTACCGATGATTTTGATTTGAGTGCCTTGGCAGGTAAAACAATTTACGGTATTAAACTCTATTTTGAAAATGACAAAGACTTAAAAGGTTATCAATTTAACCTGGGGCAATTGACCATCAGCAATAATCAAGATGCTCCTCAGGCACCAACCACAGTAGCTGTAGCCAAACAAGTCCTTAAAAATGCCCAAGAAGCGGAAGCAGTTGTACAATTTACTGGTCATAAAGATGCTGATTTCTATGAAGTCTATGAAAAGGATGGCGATGCTTGGCGCCTATTGACAGGTTCATCTGCAACTACGATCTACCTACCAAAAGTTAGCCGCTCAGCAAGTGCTCAGGGTACAACTCAAGAACTGAAGGTTGTAGCAGTCGGTAAAAATGGGGTTCGTTCAGAAGCAGCAACTACAAACTTTGAGTGGGGGATGACTGTCCAAGACACAAGTCTTCCAAGACCTCTAGCAGAAAACATCGTTCCAGGGGCTACTGTTATCGGAAGTACCTTCCCAGATACAGAAGGTGGAGAAGGTATTGAAGGTATGTTGAATGGTACCATTACCAGTCTATCTGACAAATGGTCTTCTTCTCAATTAAGTGGTAGCGTTGATATTCGTTTGACACAACCACGCCGTGTTGTGAGATGGGTGATGGATCATGCTGGAGCTGGTGGAGAATCTGTAAACGATGGTTTGATGAACACCAAAGACTTTGACCTCTATTATAAAGATGCGGATGGTCAATGGAAGTTGGCTAAGGAAGTCCGTGGCAATAAAGCTCATGTTACAGATATTACCCTTGATAAACCTATCACAGCTCAAGATTGGCGCTTAAATGTTGTCACTTCTGACAATGGAACTCCATGGAAGGCTATTCGTATCTATAACTGGAAAATGTATGAAAAGCTTGATACTGAGAGTGTCAATATTCCGATGGCCAAGGCTGCAGCCCGTTCTCTAGGCAATAACAAGGTACAAGTTGGTTTTGCGGATGTACCAGCTGGAGCAACCATTACCGTTTATGACAATCCAAATTCTCAAACTCCGCTTGCAACCTTGAAGAGCGAAGTTGGAGGAGACCTAGCAAGTGCACCATTGGATTTGACAAATCAATCTGGTCTTCTGTACTATCGTACCCAGTTTCCAGGCAAGGAAATTAGTAATGTCCTAGCGGTTTCCGTTCCAAAAGATGACAGAAGAATCAAGTCAGTCAGCCTAGAAACAGGACCTAAGAAAACAAGCTACGCCGAAGGGGAGGATTTGGACCTTAGAGGTGGTGTTCTTCGAGTTCAGTATGAAGGAGGAGCTGAGGACGAACTCATTCGCCTAACTCACGCAGGTGTATCAGTATCAGGATTTGACACGCATCATAAGGGAGAACAAAATCTTACTTTACAATATTTGGGGCAACCGGTACATGCTAATTTGTCAGTGACTGTTACTAGTCAAGATGAAGCAAGTCCGAAAACTATTTTGAGAATTGAAGTAAGTCAGGAACCGAAAAAAGATTACCTAGTTGGTGATAACTTAGACTTGTCTGAAGGACGCTTTGCAGTGGCTTATAGCAATGACACCATGGAAGAACATTCCTTTACTAATGAGGGAGTTGAAATTTCTGGTTACGATGCTCAAAAGACTGGTCGTCAAACCTTGACGCTTCGTTACCAAGGTCATGAAGTCAACTTTGATGTTTTGGTATCTCCAAAAGCAGCATTGAACGATGAGTACCTCAAACAGAAATTAGCAGAAGTTGAAGTGGCTAAGAACAAGGTGGTCTATAACTTTGCTTCACCAGAAGTAAAAGAAGCTTTCTTGAAAGCAATTGAAGCGGCCGAACAAGTGTTGAAAGACCATGAAACTAGCACCCAAGATCAAGTCAATGACCGACTTAATAAATTGACAGAAGCTCATAAAGCTCTGAATGGTCAAGAGAAATTTAAGGAAGAAAAGACAGAACTTGATCGCTTAACAGGTGAGGTTCAAGAACTCTTGGCTGCCAAACCAACCCATCCTTCAGGTTATGCCCTAGCTCCGCTTCTTGAGAAAAACAAGGCCTTGGTTGAAAAAGTAGATTTGAGTCCAGAAGAGCTTGCAACAGCGAAACAGAGTCTAAAAGATCTGGTTGCTTTATTGAAAGAAGACAAGCCAGCAGTCTTTTCTGATAGTAAAACAGGTGTTGAAGTACACTTCTCAAATAAAGAGAAGATTGTCATCAAGGGTTTGAAAGTAGAGCGTGTTCAAGCAAGTGCTGAAGAGAAGAAATACTTTGCTGGAGAAGATGCTCATGTCTTTGAAATAGAAGGTCTCGATGAAAAAGGTCAAGACGTTGATCTCTCTTACGCTTCTATTGTGAAAATTCCAATTGAAAAAGATAAGAAAGTGAAGAGAGTATTCTTCTTACCTGAAGGCAAAGAGGCAGTAGAATTGGCTTTTGAACAAACGGATAGTCATGTTATCTTTACAGCACCACACTTTACTCATTATGCCTTTGTTTATGAATCTGCTGAGAAACCACGAGTAGAATCTAATGGTGCAAATGACCTTGTTACTATCTCAACTAAACCAGAACAACAAAACACAGTCCTTCCAAAAACTACTAATCAACCGGCTTCTGATCAACAAAAGGCTCCTAAATTGGAAGTTCAAGAGGAAAAGGTTGCCTTTGACCGTCAAGAGCATGAAAATGCTGATATGCTAGTTGGGGAACAACGAGTCATCATACAGGGACGAGATGGTCTGTTGAGACATGTCTTTGAAGTTGATGAAAACGGTCAGCGTCGTCTTCGTTCAACAGAAGTCATCCAAGAGGCGATTCCAGAAATTGTTGAAATTGGAACAAAAGTAAAAACTGAACCAGCAGTAGCGCCTACACAAGAAAAACCAGCCCAAAATACAGCAGTTAAATCAGAAGAAGCAAGTAAACAATTGCCAAATACAGGAACTGCTGATGCCAATGAAGCCCTAATAGCAGGATTGGCAAGCCTTGGTCTTGCTAGTTTAGTCTTGACTTTGAAACAGAAAAAAGAAGATGAAGATTAAATATCGAAAAATCTTGTGAAATCTTTCCTTATATTTCCAAAGTGTGATATAATAGTTTCGAATAAAATAATTAAAGGGGTTTTTGTAACATGGCAAAACTTACTGTTAAAGACGTTGACTTGAAAGGTAAAAAAGTCCTCGTTCGTGTTGACTTCAACGTACCATTGAAAGATGGCGTAATTACTAACGACAACCGTATCACAGCAGCTCTTCCAACTATAAAGTACATCATCGAACAAGGTGGACGTGCAATTCTTTTCTCTCACCTTGGACGTGTGAAAGAAGAAGCTGATAAAGCTGGTAAATCACTTGCTCCTGTAGCAGCAGACTTGGCAGCTAAATTGGGTCAAGATGTTGTATTCCCAGGTGTTACTCGTGGTGCTGAATTGGAAGCAGCTATCAACGCTCTTGAAGATGGACAAGTTCTCTTGGTTGAAAACACTCGTTACGAAGATGTTGACGGCAAGAAAGAATCTAAAAACGATCCTGAACTTGGTAAATATTGGGCATCACTTGGAGATGGTATCTTCGTAAACGATGCATTCGGTACAGCTCACCGTGCACACGCATCTAACGTTGGTATCTCAGCAAACGTTGAAAAAGCAGTTGCTGGTTTCCTTCTTGAAAATGAAATTGCCTACATCCAAGAAGCAGTTGAAACTCCAGAACGTCCATTTGTGGCTATCCTTGGTGGTTCAAAAGTTTCAGACAAGATCGGTGTTATCGAAAACTTGCTTGAAAAAGCTGATAAAGTCCTTATTGGTGGTGGTATGACTTACACATTCTACAAAGCACAAGGTATCGAAATCGGTAACTCACTTGTAGAAGAAGACAAATTGGATGTTGCGAAAGCTCTTCTTGAAAAAGCAAATGGTAAATTGATCTTGCCAGTTGATTCTAAAGAAGCTAACGCATTTGCTGGCTACACTGAAGTGCGTGACACTGAAGGTGAAGCAGTTTCTGAAGGCTTCCTTGGTCTTGACATCGGTCCAAAATCTATCGCTAAATTTGACGAAGCTCTGACTGGTGCCAAAACAGTTGTATGGAACGGACCTATGGGTGTATTTGAAAACCCAGACTTCCAAGCTGGTACAATCGGTGTGATGGACGCTATCGTGAAACAACCAGGTGTTAAATCAATCATCGGTGGTGGTGACTCAGCTGCCGCAGCGATCAACCTTGGACGTGCAGACAAATTCTCATGGATCTCTACTGGTGGTGGAGCATCAATGGAACTTCTCGAAGGTAAAGTATTGCCAGGTTTGGCTGCACTTACAGAAAAATAATTTCAGCCCGTTAGTCTCTACAAAATCCTGATTTTGTAGAAAAAGGAAGAAAACTGAAACGTTAACAAAAAGGTGGCTATGTCACCTTTTTGTGTTAGTGTAGGTATTTGTGACGCGGTGGTGGGGCATCAATGGAGCTTCTTGAAGGTAATACTCTTCGAAGATCTCTTCAAACCACGTCAACGTCGCCTTGCCGTATATNNACCTCAAAGCAGTGCTTTGAGCAACCTGCGGCTAGTTTCCTAGTTTGCTCTTTGATTTTCATTGAGTATAAAGTTCTTCCAGGACTTGCAGCCTTGACAGAAAAATAAGATTTTATAAACAAATCAAAGAAGAGAGGGATGAGAGTTCCTCTTTTCTTTTGCTTAAAATAAAAGCGCTTCCTCGCAACTATTACTCATAAAAATCACCGATTTATGATAAAATGGAAATAGAAAGTTGAGATTATGAGTTATTTTAAAAAATATAAATTCGATAAATCCCAGTTCAAACTTGGTATGCGAACCTTTAAAACAGGAATTGCTGTTTTTCTAGTTCTCTTGATTTTTGGCTTTTTTGGTTGGAAAGGTCTTCAAATCGGTGCTTTGACAGCTGTTTTTAGCCTGAGGGAGAGTTTTGATAAGAGTGTTCATTTTGGGACTTCGCGTATTCTTGGAAATAGTATCGGTGGCCTTTATGCTTTGGTCTTCTTCCTAATAAATAGTTTTTTCCACGAAGCCTTTTGGGTAACCTTGGTTGTTGTTCCAATCTGTACCATGTTAACCATTATGACAAATGTAGCCATGAATAACAAAGCGGGGGTTATTGGTGGTGTAGCGGCTATGTTAATCATTACCCTATCGATTCCGAGCGGCGAAACAATTTTGTACGTGTTTGCGCGTGTATCAGAAACGTTTATGGGAGTTTTTGTCGCAATTCTAGTAAATTACGATATTGATCGTATTCGGCTCCTTTTAGAGAAAAAAGAAAAATAATGTTACATTTTATAACATTATCAATTGACGTTTGTCTTTTTTTAGACTATAATAGACAGAAAGAAGGAAATTGTAAATGAAGGAAAAAGAATTTCGCCGAAATATGGCTGTTTTTCCTATCGGCAGTGTTATGAAGTTGACCGATCTATCGGCGCGTCAGATTCGTTATTATGAAGATCAAGAGTTGATCAAACCTGATCGAAACGAAGGGAACCGTCGCATGTATTCCTTGAATGACATGGATCGTCTGCTTGAAATCAAAGATTATATCTCTGAAGG
The DNA here is from genome assembly GCF_013277285.1 of Streptococcus sp. 339. NCBI lineage: Bacteria > Bacillati > Bacillota > Bacilli > Lactobacillales > Streptococcaceae > Streptococcus > Streptococcus sp. 339. The sequence continues at coordinate 9,635 of NZ_VMMR01000016.1, forward strand.
TTATAATATCGCTGCCATTAAGAAAAAATATGCTGAACGTGAAGCGAAATCCAAGAAAGCGGTGAGTCAGACTGAGGTGCGCCGTGCACTTCACAATGAACTCCTCCAACAGGGTCGCTTTGCTTCGGTGCAATCACCTTTTGGTCGCTGTTAAGCAACCGCAAGTAGTCATACATTAAGGAGAAAACTCATGCCAATCACAGCTGCAGATATTCGTCGTGAAGTCAAGGAAAAAAATGTTACCTTTATCCGTCTCATGTTCTCAGATATTTTGGGAACCATGAAAAACGTCGAAATTCCTGCTACAGATGAACAGTTAGATAAAGTCTTGTCAAACAAGGCTATGTTTGATGGATCTTCTATTGAAGGTTTTGTACGTATCAATGAGTCAGATATGTACTTGTACCCTGACTTGGATACATGGACAGTCTTCCCTTGGGGAGATGAAAATGGAAGTGTTGCAGGTTTGATCTGTGATGTCTATACAACAGAAGGTGAACCATTTGCGGGGGACCCTCGTGGCAATTTGAAACGTGCTCTTCGTCACATGGAAGAAGTTGGATTTAAATCCTTCAACCTTGGACCAGAGCCAGAATTTTTCCTATTTAAACTCGATGAAAATGGGGACCCAACACTTGAAGTGAATGACAAGGGTGGCTACTTTGATTTGGCGCCTACTGACCTTGCGGACAACACACGTCGTGAGATTGTGAATGTCTTGACCCAAATGGGATTTGAAGTAGAAGCCAGTCACCACGAGGTCGCGGTTGGACAGCATGAGATTGACTTTAAGTACGATGAAGTCCTCCGTGCTTGTGATAAGATTCAAATCTTTAAACTTGTTGTTAAAACCATTGCTCGCAAACATGGCCTTTACGCAACCTTTATGGCGAAGCCAAAATTTGGTATTGCTGGATCAGGTATGCACTGTAATATGTCCTTGTTTGATGCAGAAGGAAACAATGCCTTCTTTGATCCAAATGATCCAAAAGGAATGCAGTTGTCAGAAACGGCCTACCATTTCCTTGGCGGTTTGATTAAGCATGCCTACAACTATACTGCCATCATGAACCCAACAGTTAACTCATACAAACGTTTGGTTCCAGGTTATGAAGCGCCTGTTTACATTGCTTGGGCTGGTCGTAACCGTTCGCCACTTGTGCGCGTGCCTGCTTCACGTGGTATGGGAACTCGTCTTGAGTTGCGTTCAGTGGATCCAATGGCGAACCCTTACATCGCTATGGCTGTTCTTTTGGAGGTTGGTTTGCATGGTATTGAAAATAAAATCGAAGCACCAGCTCCTATCGAAGAAAATATCTACATCATGACAGCAGAAGAGCGCAAGGAAGCTGGTATTACAGACCTTCCATCAACTCTTCACAACGCTTTGAAAGCTTTGACAGAAGATGAAGTGGTTAAAGCTGCTCTCGGAGATCACATCTACACTAGCTTCCTTGAAGCCAAACGAATCGAATGGGCAAGTTATGCAACCTTCGTTTCACAATGGGAAATTGATAATTATTTAGACCTTTACTAATACTAATATAGAAGAAAGATTGCCTGTGGGCAAACAGTCACACAGCAGTCTAAGCCATCAAATACCTATAACCCTTAAAATAGCGATTTCGGTCGCTATTTATTTTTCGAAAAATCCTCTTGACTCTTTTGCGAATTAGATTTATCATCAGACGTGTAGAAGAAAATTAAGGAGTCACTATGGAAAAATTCAATTTCAAAAACAATATCGGGCAAGAAAACAAGTTACTTCAAATCGAAATCTACAAGTTTACTAACTTTTGCAAGCTTCAAAATTACACATCTGTAAATATTTTTTCGAAAGATATATTTGAAGCCATAGTAAATTGAGACTAGAATAGTACACTACATCTGCTAAAAATTTCTAGAAACTAATTTAACTTTCCTAATCGATTTGTTTACATCTTATTTCAATCTACTATATTATCTCAATAAATGATGATGGAGACTGTTTTGTTTGTGCTTGTCGATTTTTGAATCCTGATCGAGCGGAAGAATATTTCTACCGAGGTTGCCAAGGGGAAAATCCTGAAGATATTGAATTTTATGATGAACAATTACAGGCAGAAAAGGTGGAGGTTTTAAGTATTCGATTGGAAGTAAAAAATTGAATTATCTACAATCTCATCAACAATAAACCTATTTCAACCCCATTATCTATAGGCGTATTTTTACGCCTTTTTATATACTTGAAGCACATAAGAAACATTATGGGAAGTTTGCTGATGGAAGTACTCAAGAAATTGATGTTCCTTATGATATTCCTGATACTTGGGAGTGGGTGAGGTTTTCTACATTGGTTGAAATTGTCAGAGGTGGCTCTCCACGACCAATCAAAGATTATCTTACTTCCGAAGTAGATGGAATAAATTGGATAAAAATAGGTGATACTGAAAAGGGTGAAAAGTATATAAATAATGTTAAAGAAAAAATCAAAAAATCAGGGCTTAACAAAACTAGATTTGTAAAAAAAGGTACATTTTTGTTAACTAATTCTATGAGTTTTGGTAGACCTTATATTTTGAATGTTGATGGTGCAATACACGATGGATGGTTGGCTATTTCGAACTATGAAAACTCATTAAATAGAGATTACCTATTCTATATTCTTTCATCAAATGTAGTTTATTCTCAATTTTTATCTCTAATTAGTGGAGCTGTTGTGAAAAACTTGAATAGTGATAAAGTTGCTTCTATTCTTATCCCTCTCCCTCCGCTAGCTGAACAACAACGCATAATAGAAGCAATCGAATCAGCTTTAGAAAAAGTAGATGAATATGCTGAAAGTTATAATAGACTAGAACAGCTAGATAAAGAATTTCCAGATAAACTAAAAAAATCTATTCTTCAATATGCTATGCAAGGAAAATTAGTTGAACAAGACCCAAATGATGAATCAGTCGAAGTTTTACTTGAAAAAATACGAGCAGAAAAACAAAAACTCTTTGAAGAAGGCAAGATTAAAAAGAAAGATTTGGACATTTCTATTGTTTCCCAAGGAGATGATAGCTCTTATTATGAGGAAGTTCCTTATGAAATACCAAAAAGTTGGGAGTGGGTGAGGTTTTCTACATTGGTTGAAATTGTTAGAGGTGGTTCTCCACGACCAATCAAAG
>NZ_VMMR01000017.1:0-8981 GCF_013277285.1 Streptococcus sp. 339
AAGCTGTCAAGATATTTTTAGAAAAAATTTGAAATTTCTTTCACATATAAAAATCTGCTGAGTTTCAACAACTCAACAGATTCTCACTTTATATACTCAATGAAAATCAGAGAGCAAACTAGGAAGCTAGCCGCAGGCTGCTCAAAGCACGACTTTGAGGTTGCAGATAGAACTGACGAAGTCAGCTCAAAACACGGTTTTGAGGTTGTAGATGAAACTGACGAAGTCAGCTCAAAACACGGTTTTGAGGTTGTAGATGAAACTGACGAAGTCAGCTCAAAACATGGTTTTGAGGTTGTAGATGAAACTGACGAAGTCAGTAACCATACATACGGCAAGGCGAAGCTGACGTGGTTTGAAGAGATTTTCGAAGAGTATTATTCTTCTATGGTAGAATGCTTATAACCATAAGTGAAGTAAATAATACTTCCTATCAACAAAGCAACTAGGAAAGCAATCCAAGTTTCCATATTATACTGCAACATGAAGGATAGACAAATGATGATTGATAAAATCGGTAATAAGGGTACCAATGGTGTTTTAAATTCTCCTGCTTTGGGCATGCCTTTTTCTTTCCGTAAGCGAATCAGGCCGTAAGCTAGCATAATCAAGTAGGCTAAGGTACAAATATTTAAGAAGGCTGCGATACTAGCAAGAGGGAACATTCCTGCTGCTACTGCTGAAGCTAGACCTGTTAAAATAGTAGCATTCTTTGGTACCTTGCTAGTCTTCGTTAGTTCTTTAAAGGCGGCAGGCATTAAGCCATCGCGCGCTAAACTGTAAATCATACGCGATAGGGCATAGGTCATCGAGATACAAACTGTAATCAAGGTCAAGATAGCCACTAATGACACATAGTTGGCTGCCCAACTGATCCCAACGCTACGAAGGGCAAAGGCAACGGCATCATTGACATTTAAATGACTATAGTGAACCACACCAGTCAAAACAAGCGTCACCAAGGCATAGAGAATGGTTACGATAGAAAGCGATAAGACAATCCCTCTAGGAATATTTTTTTGAGGAGTCTTGACCTCATCTACAGCCATAGAGATGGATTCAAATCCCAAAAAACCGAAGAACATCAAGGAGGCACCAGCCATAATACCAGTACTAGCACCATAGATTTGTCCAAAACCATAAGGAGCAAAATTACTCCAATTATCAAGTTTGATATGCCAAATTCCTACTAAAACAAAGAGAGCTAAAGCCGAGAATTTCAAAATAACTAGAATAGAATTAAAGCGTAAGGCTGCTTTAGCATTGAGTAAAACAAGCGAGGTCACCAAGACCAAGACAAGAATAGGCAATAAATCAACAAATGTCCCTGCTTGAGGATTAAAGGTACCATTTAAAGGCTGAGGAAGGGCTATCCCGTATTGAGAGAGCAAGCCTTTAAAATAAGCTGCCCAACCCGAAGCTACGCCTGATATGGCTGTCATGAACTCCATCATGGTTAACCAACCAGCCAACCAGGCTGGGAATTCTCCTAAAATAGCATAGAGATAACTGTAGGCACCACCTGTAGCAGGTACTCGTGAAGCAAATTCTGCAAAAAAGAGGGCTGATAATCCCACACACAAGGCAGAAATGACGATTGAAATCACTAGGGCTGGACCAGCAAGTGTGGCAGCTGCAGTACCTGTAATTGTAAAGATGCCTGTCCCTACCATGGCTCCGATACCCAGCAAAATCAAATCCCATAACTTCAAATGCCTGTGCATCTCCGTTTTATCCAAACTTACATTCTTTGTTCTAAATATATTCATATTTCTTCTCCAAATAAAATGATGATTCTATTTTACCATAAATATAGGAGATTTGTGACTATTTATAAAATATTTTTCTAAAAAAAAATCTGACTACATCTTGTAATCAGATTTTTATCGATTCTAGTTCATTTCTTTAAATGCTGCTTCTGCATCCGCATTACTGATAGCACCAAATTGAATCTTTCCAATCTTTCCTTGACTATCAATTAGGTATTCTGTAGGAATGCTTCGAATTTGATAAGCTTGGAAGGTTGTTGCTTTAGTATCATAAAGAACTGGGATATCTTTATATCCTTGTTCTTGGAACCATTGTGGGAATTGATTAACAGTTTTTTCACCTTGAATTCCTGGTGCAATGACAGTAAGAATTTCAAAATCGCGATCTGGTTTTGCAGCTAATTCCATCAACTCAGGCATACTTTTCTTACATGGACCACACCAGGAAGCCCAAAACTTCAAGTAAACCTTTTTACCCTTAAAATCAGATAACTTGACTTCTTTACCATCCATGGATTGCAAGGTGAAGTCTGGAGCATCTTTCCCAACAGCAATTTGCTGTACAGGCGTTTCTTGTTTTGGCTGTTGTGGGGCTTGAGTTTTTTTAGTTTCTTCCTCACCACAGGCTATCAATACAACTAATGACAAGAGACTTAAGCCAGCAAACATTACTTTTTTCATCATTTTCTCCTTTATTCAAAAATTCCAGCTAGAACATTTACTTGTCCTAATAGTAACAAAATTCCCATTAAAATAATGAGGAAACCACCAATTTTCTTCATTAGCATCATATGACGTTTGATTTTACTAAAATAAGGCATGACTAGACCTGAAGCTAGAGCCAAGACCAAGAAAGGAAGAGCCATCCCCAGAGTGTAAATAAGAGTATAGATAGCACCTTGCCAAGCTCCATTGCCTCCAGAAGCCGCAAGCGCTAAAACAGAACTTAAAACTGGACCAATACAAGGCGTCCAACCAAAGCTAAAGGTAATACCGAGTAAAAAGGCTGACCAATAACGATTGGCTTCTGATTTCTTAAAAGTAAAGCTTTTTTGAACCTCTAATTTCTTAAAATGAAAAATTTCCATCTGGTGAAGTCCCAAAATGATAATAATTGTTCCCATAACATATCGAAACCAATTTGCATAGAGAATATGACCAAAGTAACCAGCACCAAAGCCTAGAATAAAGAAAATGAGTGAAATACCTGCGATAAAGCAAAGTGTTCGAATCAAGCCTGACCAGAGAACCTTTCTCCCAAATAAAGAAAAGCTTTTTGCGCTTTCCTGATCATCCAATAAAATCCCAGCATAAACAGGTAACAGAGGAAAAATGCAAGGGGAAAAGAAGGACAAAATCCCTGCTAAAAAAACGGAGATTGAAAATACTATCGTTTCCAATAAAGGACCAACTTTCTTAAGATTTCTAATCCTATTTTACTATATTCAATTTTATTTGTAAGCTTTCTGCTACGCAAAATCGTATCGGGCACTATTGGACTAATCTTTTCTTTCGCTAGTCAAGGCGGATCTTATCCCCAAAATAGCCAAAAAGCAACGACAAGGGTTACTCGTCGCTGCTTTTGTGAACGGAAATGTCTTTTAGGTCTGACATTTCATAAATCATGTTTTACTTGAGTTTGTCAAGGATTGCTTTAAGCTCCTCTACTAGTTTAGCTTCTGTCTCTGCTGAGCCATTTTCCTCTTTCACGAAATCAAGGGTTTCTTGGAGAAGGTTTTGGGCTTTGGCAAGGACTTTTTTATCCGCTTTTTCTGCATCTAGCTGTCCAAGAACTCTTGTCAATTCCGTGATTAATTACTGGATTTCTGACTCTTTCTTACGGCGAACCAACCAGAAGGCAATCACGCCTAGAAGGGCGAGTAGACCGACTACAATCACTCCTGCTGGAACTGAGTTTGTTTCAGTCATCTTATCTGAATCCTTACTATCTTCCGTTCCTTGCTTAGTATCCTTCTTGTCCTGTGCAGGCTTGCTGTCGCTAGCATTTGCTTTCACATCTTTGAGAGAGTCCAAGGAAGCCTTCACAGACTCTACTGCAGTACGTAGACCTTGCTCTGTCAAGGCACTATCTTCCAGAGCTTTTTGAGCATCTAGGAGGACCGCCTTGGCTGCATCGATTTTCGGATTAGATACTGTTGCCAAAGCTTTCAAGCGTTGGTCTAACTCTTGAGTCAAGGCACGAAGTTCAGACTTGTCAACTTGCTCTTGAGCTGGAGCTTGTGTGCTCGTTGAGCTAACTGAAGGACTTGCTGCCGCTCTAGGTGCTTGAGTCGGAGCTGGAGCAGGACTTGCAGGTTGACCCGAAGCAGTTGGTTGAGACGGTTGTGGAGCTGGCTCAGATGGAGCTGTTGGAGTCTCAGTAGCTCCTTGGTCTGGCTGAGTAGGAGTAGAAGGTTGCGATGTTACGTTATACGAATCGGGAATTGGATAATATCGTTTTGATGGCAAGCTGACTGGTGTTGAAGAAGCACTAACTTCACTATTACCATGTTTAGCTGTCGCACTTACTTGAGTTCCTGCACTAGCCGCATTATGGGAAATTGTAACAACACCACTTACTCCATCAATGCTGACACCTGATTTTGTTGGTGTTAGGCTCCAGCTTGACCCTGATTTCGTAGCTACAACTTTGTCGCTTCCAATGCTAATTTCTACATGGTCTGCATTCGCACTTGGTGTTACCGTTACATTGGCATTCGCTTCGCTAGAGGCAACTGTTGGTTTTTCAGATGTTGCTTCTTTAGCTACTGGTGCTGTCGCTCTTCTTTCATCACTAAACCAGGAACCACGTTCTCGTGGATTACCATCGTTTACGTTATTATTTACTTCGATAACAGTGAGTGCTCTAAATTTATCTGTTCCTATCTTATTAACTCCAGACTTATAATCAGACTGGGTAATAGTAATTTGGCGTGCAGAACCATCCCCATCATTATTAGGAGATATATCTTTAGAGGCAAGTATATTATAACCTTCCGGATAAGCTAATCCATCCGTACTCCCTCCATAATTAGAAATATCCGAACCTCCGGTTACCAAATATACTTTCATCTTTGCGCCATTAGGTAATTTAGGAACATAAGGAATTGTCACATCAATATTAGGTTTTTCATTAGCTTTACCTGCTAAGCTCGGGACACTTGCATCTGTACTATCATTTGGTGTATTAATAGTCGGCTTCTGAAAAGGGAGATAGTATCCAAATTGTGTCGTCTGACTACCGCTTGAAGTAGTTACTGTTACATTCAATAAATACTGACCCCTGCGCGGAGTAATTCCGTCGAAAGTCAAAGATGCTTCACTCCCATTGACAGAAGATTCGACCTTTAACCCCATGTTTTCATGACCAGTTACAGATATGCTAGTAATTTTCTCATGATTTGATTTAGCACTAATTTTCAAAATATTACCAAATACTCTATCTCCACCTGGTACTACTAGTATATTAGAAACTTCTATTTGTTTACGTACTGCATTCCATCTCCCAATTGTTAATCCTGCTATATTCCGTCTTTTTCTTACATGAACTCCTCTTTCCTCAGAATTTTCCTCACTATCATTTTTTGACATCATCACTTGATTACCATCTAGTAACTTGTGAGCTTTTTCGACAAGTTCTCCAGAAATCTTTCCGTCGTCTGAAAGTCCTAACTTTTCGTTGATAGTATCTGCTAAGTTTTTAAAAGCTGCTGCCGACTCAGGATTGGATTCTTTCAATCTTTTAGATGCATCTATCAATTTATCATATAACTGATCCCCATCTTCTTCTTGAGATTGATCTATCTTATCTTCTCTATTAGCTTCTTCTTTGATAATTGAGGATTTTTCTTCCAACTCTGGTTGTACTTCTTTTTTATCTTTTTCTACCTCGGACACAGTAGATAATTCACCAGATACAGGTTTAACTACACCATCAACTTTTTCATCACCTTTATTCTCTACTGTTGACTTAGCTTTTCCTTCACTATCTTTAGATGAAGTTCCTGGCTCTTTTTTTCTCTGTCTCTTGAGTGTTTGGTTTAGCTCCTTCTTGTTCTACGTTAAGATTTTGATTGCTTGTATCTGATGGCGGTAAGACAGATGGATTCCCAGTGTTGCCATTTCCATCCTGACTGACCACTTCTGTATTTACTTCCGCCGCCTGGACTTCTGTCGCTGGATTAGCTATAAAAAAGACAGACCCTAGCAAGACTGAGACTGCTCCAATTGAAAACTTGCGTATAGAAAAGCGTTGACGCTCATTCATTTTAAACTGTTTCATAGTTTTTCCTTTCTTTCTACCCTGTCTTTGCTCCTCTAGCCATGTTCATGCAGGCATCAACTCGCAATAAAAACAGGAAAACATGACCTTTTTTCATCTTAAACAAATGACAAAAAGGCCCATTGTCTACTAATACTTCATTATATCAACTTAGTTCCCTTCCTTCAACCTCACTTTGTTTTAGAAAATCGATGATTATATATATATATATATTTCTTATTTTAAAGGATTTAGAGGCTCCTTATTTGTAAATTTAGTATATTTTTCGTTATTTTCAGAAATTTTAAATTTATATGACATTCAAAAGAAGCTGTTCGTCTTGCTATCTATCGCCAGCAAGAACTATCCTAGACTCAGCAAATAAAAAAACAGGCTCTCCGAAAAATACTTACCTATCACGGAAGGAATAGTTGTTCCTCTTTTTTATTACTAAAATTCAAAGAATTCCAGAGCTTTTTTCAAGAGCAAATCCGTATATTCTGGATCTTCTTGGGCTACTTCTATTTCCCACTGAACTTTTTCCAAATCATCTGTAATCACTCCATCTACTCCTAAGTGAAGCGATTTATTGATAGCTTCTGAATCATTGACAGTCCAGACATAAAGTTTCTGATCCGTTGTCCATAGTTTGCTTACAAAATATTCATCCAAGGTCGAGTACTCCATAGTATATCCTGTCGCCCTTGTTTTAGGAAAGACAGAATTGTAGGGTATGATAAAATAAACTGGCAGTTCGGCATCATACTGTCTTACTTTTTCGACAACATGGTAGTCTAAAGACTGGATTTGATGTCCATAAATCTTGAGCTTTGCAGCATAACGGGCTAAAAAACGGTCCATCATGTCTGGACTATCTTTTTTACTTGTTTTAATTTCAATTAGTAATTTTTGACCAAGCTCGTTGGCTCGACTGAGATAATCTTCAAAGCTTGAAATTTTAGTCTGGTAGCCATTTTCAAAAATATCAATCCCTTTAAGCTCCTCCAAGTTTAAGTCTTGAGGACTTTTATTGATACCTGCTAGATTTTTCAAGTTAGCATCATGCATCATGACAAACTGCCCATCTTTTGTTTCCTGCACGTCCGTCTCCACCAAGTCTGGTTTGAGTTGTGCTGTAGTTTCCAAGGATTCTACTGTATTTTGAATCCCATTTGCATTGGAAACCCCTCGGTGAGAAATAAGCTGAGGTAGATGAACCATGGGAGCCTCCAGATAAATATAACCTTCTAAGGCAAAGAAAAGACTGGCACAAGTCATGACTCCCCATCGCATGATGTGATCTTTTTCTCTCCGAGGAAGCATATCCAGCTCCTTTCCTGTCAAAAATGAAACAAATTTAACCAAAAAATAAGTCAGAGCCATATAATAGAGATTTTTAATCACGACAAAATTCAAAATACCAAGAATCAGAGACTCTCTCTGAGTGATATCATCTACCAAAGTTTGAGCCAATAATAAAGGAATCAAAGGAAGATAAAATAATAAATGTGCTTTGAGCAAGATGTAAAATAAATTCCAAGCATAAAAAGTAACTCTCTTCTTGGTTTTCTCCAAGCTAAACATCACTGCTTCTCGAACAGTCAGCTGATCATATACAATCTTCGGAAGGGCAAACATCAATCTGACAGAGACATAGAGAAAGATAAGAGATAGAAGTAGGATGCTCAGCCACCACATCCAATATTTATCTTCTAAATAAGCTTGGATAAACTCTGGAATGACGATTTTATTAAGATAATAAATCTTCAGCATTTTCCGTATAAAAGGAAAAAGCATAGCTATATAGAAAAAGATAAACAAGGCTTTAGCGCAAGTTAGCTTTTTCATAAATCCAAAACTTTCATGGAAAACCTTGCGGATATACTCAATTAGCCTTCGCTTTTCATGATAGAGGAGATGACGAGCACCAATAAAGAGGAGTCCTATTTGAAAATAAGCAACCAGAAGGTTAATTACAATCAAGGCTAAAAAAGCTAGACTAATCAATGGAGAATGAGTAAGGATGGCTAAGACATTGTTATAGGAAATAAAAAGATAACCTGTCTGATCTAATAAGAAACTAGCCAACCATGAATTGAATGGGACCCACAAATACTCCACTATCATAAAAATCAAGAAAAATAGAAAGAGGATTTTATCAAGATTGAGGTAAATCTGTTTAAGACCCAATTTTTTAGGTTTTTCAGGTTTCATAGGCACTCCTAGTCAAATAATTGAGACAAGTCCAAGCCACCAAAAGGATTGTTTGATAAGCTACTTTCTGTCTCTAACAATTCCCTAGCTTGATCCGACTCTAAGAAGGATTCGTAAACACGCGCCGTCATCCGAGCATCCTCTAAACTATTATGAGACTGACCTTGAAATCCAAGAAATGAGGCAACAGTTTGCAATTTGAGATTGGCAATACCATGTAAATCTGAACTCCGACGTTCAAAAGCTTCATCATACAAATCCACCTTGTACTGTTGGCTATAGTCTAAACCATGCTCTGCTAAAATAGGTAAATCACTTTTAGCAGCATTGTAGCCTATCATCAGCAAAGAACCCACAAACTCTTGGAATTCTTCTAAGACTTTCTCAACTGGAGGAGCATCTTTTAAGGTTTCGGCTGTAATCCCAGTCAATCCATTGATAAAACTCTTTAGAGGCACACTAGTATGGACATAGGAATCATAGGCATCGATTTCCTGACCATCTCTAAAACGCACTGCCGATACTTGAATCAAGTGTGTTTGTCCTTCGTGCTGATTAAATTCTAAGTCAAAAGCAATGTAATCTTCTAATCGTTCCATTTTCTACCTCTCCTATACTGTTATTTTATACTCTTCGAAAATCTCTTCAAACCGCGTCAGCTTCGCCTTGCCGTAGATATAGTTACTGACTTCGTCAGTTTTATCCGCAACCTCAAAAACATGTTTTGAGCTGACTTC
>NZ_VMMR01000017.1:8990-26471 GCF_013277285.1 Streptococcus sp. 339
TTTTCATTGAGTATTACTTGAGCAACTATACTATTTAGATTAGAAACAAAAGAAGCCATCAGGTTAGCATGTAACCTAAACAGCTCCTTGATTATCCTCCAAATAAACGAGCAAAAAAGCCTTTCTTAGTTGATTGGACTTCTTCTTTTGCTTGGTCCAGCTCTAGCTTAAGATTTTCTTGATCCTTCATAGCTTGAAGGGTCAATTGTTGCTGCTGATCCAGTTGTTTGTCTTTCTCAGCAATCTGACGGTCTTTGATACGCATCTGCTCGTCTTTTTCTGATAACTGACGATCCTTGGCTTTCAATTGTTCATAGAGACGAAGAATTTCTGCATTCTTCTCATCAACCAGAATCTCCATCAGTTCACGTTGCTTGACATCTTCACTGACAGGCTCATCTTCAAAAATCGTTTTTTTATAGATTTCTTCTAGCTTAATCAAGCCACTTCTGGTAACGACTGTTACCCCTTTGTCATTTTTATCTGTGTCTTCTTCTGGTAATTCTTTGACACGGTTATTGATTGCTTGGCGAGATAATCCTAAGACCTCTGCAATCTCACTGACGGTCATTTCAATACTCATAATATCCTCTGAAACGTTTTCTAGCTTTTCTTTACTTAAATCTTATCATAAGCTAGAAAAACTGTCAAATTTCCGCTTAATCTAAAGCCTTCAAAAAGGCTAATAAGACTTGAGCAGAGCGACGTCCAGCTTCGATAATAAACTCATCAAAAGAGATGTTTGCTTCATGGTTGGCATTATCACTCATAGCTCGGATGACTAAGACTGGAAGATTAAGAGCATGCGCTGCCTGAGCAATAGCTGCCCCCTCCATCTCAACAGCTAAAACTTCTGGGAAATGGGACTTAATCGCTTCTATCTTGTCATTTCCTGCAACAAAACTATCTCCTGTAGCAATCAAACCAAGATGCCAGTTTTGATTCAATTGAGATAAACTCTCTTGGATTTTGGCAACAAAGGTTTTATCCGATTCAAAATAAAGCGGTTGTTGCGCCATTTGTCCATAAGCATAACCAAAAGCTGTGACATCCACATCATGATAGGCTAATTTGTCAGCAATCACAACATCCCCAACAGCAATACCCTCTGCTACTGCCCCAGCTGAACCTGTATTGATAAGAGCATCCACTTGGAAATGATCAGCCAAAATCGCCACACTCATAGCAGACATGACCTTACCAATTCCACTTTCTACAAGAACGACTTCATGAGAGGCAATGGTTCCTGTGTGATAGGTATTGCCTAAAACAACTTGCTCTTGGGCATTGTCTAGATGCTGGACCAGATAAGCCAGTTCTTCTGGCATAGCTGCAATAATTCCTATTTTCATTTCAATTCCTTTTCTATTACAACAGTTTCATTGCTAAGACAAGCAAAATCAAGAGAAAGATGACTGCAAATAAGATTTTATTCAGTTTAGAATTGAAGACATTTCTCTTGGTGTTTTCAATGCGACGGCTTTTATGAATAGACGGTTCGACCTGAATCTTCAAGGTTTCCTGGCTAAAACCATGATCCTTAGGATTGGCATAACCAAAACGGGAAGAAGAGGTTGGTAAAATTTTTGTCTCCTCATTATCATCTAGCAAAGGAGGACCTGAAATTTTTTCGCCTCTATTAGCCCTTTCAATCATTTCATCCGTTAATAAAGGTTTACCCATATTGACCTCCTCTATTTTTTCTGCAATTCCCAATATTGAACAGCCATAATTGTCTTGGCATCACAGATATGACCTGATTGGATCAATTCCTTGGCTTCTTCTAAGCTCACTTCAAGGACTTCCAAGGTCTCATCGTCATCTTGGGGACGCGGATTTTCTACCCTTGTCAAATCGCTGGCTATGTATAGTTTTAACTTTTCATTACAAAAGCCAATGGCTGAGTAAAAATCGTACAAGAGTTCTAACTTCCCTGTATAAGCTGTTTCTTCCTCTAATTCACGCAGAGCTGCTGCCACAGGGTCTGTATTTTCTCCTACTTCCAATTTTCCTGCTGGAATTTCGTAAGAGACTGCCTCAATGGCTTTGCGGTACTGCTTGACCAAGATCAGTTTTTGCTCATCGGTTACTGCTAAAACACAGACAGCTCCATTGTGAAAAATCAAATCCCGTTGGGCAGTTCCTTTACCTTCTGGTAATTCAACCTGATCTTGGACCAGTTTAAATATTGGTCCTTGATAGATTTCTTTTCGGCTAAGCGTTTTTTCTTCAAATTCCATGATAGGCTCCTACTGATTCTTAGGATGATGAGGAAGACGTGTTGCATATTCATCTTTATTAACCTGACGACCGCGACCAATAGCAATCGCATCCGCTGGCACGTCTTTAGTAATAGTTGAACCAGCCCCAACGAGGGAATTGTCACCAAGTTCTACTGGCGCAATAATGGTTGAATTTGAACCAACAAAGACATTGTTGCCAATGACTGTCTTGTATTTGTTTTTGCCGTCATAGTTGACTGTAATGGTTCCTGCACCAAAATTAACCTTGCTACCCACTTCACAGTTTCCGATATAAGTCAAATGACCAGCCTTGCTATTCTCACCGATAGAAGACCCTTTCACCTCAACAAAGTTTCCAATATGAACTTGGGCACCCAGACTTGAACCTGGACGAATGTGGGCATAAGGACCGACTGTCACACCGTCTGCAACACTACTTTCCTCAATCATAGAATTGGTAATAATCGCTCTTGCTCCGATAGTGCTGGCCACTACATACGTTCCATTTGTCAAAACAGTCTCAGCACCAATTTTCGTTTGCCCCTTCAAGGTAACATTGGCTTCGATTTGAACTTCAGGCGCAATCTCAACATCAATATCAATATAAGTTGCCTCTGGATTGACAAAGCTAACACCGTTGACCATGTGTTTATGATTGATACGACGACGCATGACTGACTCAGCAGTCGCAAGAGCCACACGGTCATTTACACCAAGACTTTCATCAAAATCTTTCAAAGTATAAGCACCAACTTTTTCACCGGCTTCACGGAAAATGCCAATGACATCTGTGATATAGTATTCTCCTTGAGCATTGTTGGTATTGATATTTTTCAAAGCCTCAAACAAACGTTCGTTGTCAAAAACGTATGTTCCAGTGTTGATTTCCTTGATTTGTTTTTCAAAATCTGTGGCATCCTTTTGCTCAACAATACGAAGAACCTCAGCATTGTCATTACGAACAATTCGTCCATAGCCAAAAGGATTATCCGTTTCAGCAGTCAAGATAGTGGCCACATTTTTATGATTGATGTGGAAATCAATCAAGTTTTTCAAACTTTCACCAGTGATTAAAGGAGTATCTCCTGCAATGACCAAGGTGTGACCGGACAAACCTTCTAAGATTGGCTCTGTCATCATAACTGCATGGCCTGTCCCTAACTGTTCAGATTGAGTCACAAATTCTGTCTGTCCAGCCAAGACCTCCTCAACCAATTCTGCCTTGTGTCCGACAACTGTTACTGTCTTTTCAGGTTGGATAGCTCCCACACTACGGAAAACATGTTCCAGCATAGAAATACCCGCAACCTTGTGCAACACTTTTGGCAAATCAGATTTCATGCGAGTCCCTTTACCCGCTGCTAAAATAATGGCAAAATTTGACATAATCTTCTCTTTTCTGTAGAAATTCCCTTTTATTATACCATATTTCAAATCATTCCGCGCCCTTGAATGAAAAAATGCTCCAGAGTCCTTTCCTTAACCCATTTTTTTGATTTTTTTTGATTTTTAGGGTAAAATCATAAGATATGAGAAAACAAATTCATCCACTTATTTTATTTGGTTTTTTTGGGATCATAATTTTCATTTTAATCATCAATCGCCCACTTAATGACAACCAATCCTTTAAAACAAAATCCAACATAGCGCAGATTGAAGCACAGGCTTTGAAACACTTAGACAAACCGATTATTGACCTCTCTGGCTGGCAGCGTCCTGAGGAAATCAACTACGATGCCCTCTCACAAAATATTTCAGGCGCTATTGTTCGTGTTCACAGTGGTGCTCAAACGACAAAAGAAAATGATGCTTCCTTTATCAATGGAATAGACAAGGCCTATAAGAGTCATATCACTGAACTTCAAAAGCGGAATGTCCCAGTTGGGGTCTACGCTTATGTAGCTGGAAAAAGTGTCCAAGAAATGGAAAAGGCCGCCGAAGTTTTCTACAATGCTGCCTCTCCTTACAGCCCTAGTTACTATTGGCTAGACGTAGAAGACAAAACCATGTCCAATATGAACGAGGGTGTTGAAGCCTTTCGAGCAAAACTAGCATCACTAGGTGCTAAAAACATCGGCATCTACGTTGGGGTCTATTTCATGGAAGAACATAGTATTGATACAGGCAAGTTTACCTCTGTTTGGATTCCGTCCTACGGCTCAGACTCAGGATTTTTGGAGAGCAGTCCTAAAACTGATTTAGATTATGATATTCACCAATACACATCTAAAGGAAAAATTGCCGGCTTTGACCACGATTTAGATATCAACGTTATCTCTCCCTTAAAAAATAAAGAAGAAACCTTTCGAAAGCTTTTTTTAAAACCTTAAAAGCATTTGTTTATCATTTGCTTTTTCTTTTTGTGTCTGATTGTGATACAATATAGTAAGGATTTTTTGAAATAGAAATAGTTGGAGGAACTATATGCTCTCATGGTTAGCACGCGTTATTAAAGGGATTGTAATTGCTCTTGGATTTATCCTACCGGGAATTTCCGGAGGGGTTCTAGCAGCAATCTTAGGAATCTATGAACAAATGATTGGCTTTCTGGCCCATCCCTTTAAAGACCTTAAAGAAAATGTTTTGTACTTTATTCCAGTTGCCATCGGTATGCTTCTGGGAATCGGCTTATTTTCCTACCCGATTGAATACCTGCTTGAAAATTATCAGGTCTTTGTATTATGGAGCTTTGCGGGAGCTATTATCGGTACAGTTCCTAGCCTCCTCAAAGAATCAACTCGAGAATCTGACCGAGACAAGATTGATTTAGCTTGGTTATGGACAACCTTTATCATTTCTGGATTAGGACTCTATGCCTTAAATTTTGTCGTTGGAACCTTAAGCGCCAGCTTTCTTAACTTCGTCCTAGCAGGCGCACTATTGGCCCTTGGCGTCTTGGTTCCTGGCCTCAGCCCATCAAATTTACTTTTGATTTTGGGACTCTATGCTCCTATGTTGACTGGTTTTAAAACTTTTGATCTCTTGGGAACCTTCTTTCCGATTGGAATTGGTGCAGGTGCAACTCTCATCGTTTTTTCAAAATTGATGGATTATGCCTTAAACAACTACCACTCACGCGTCTATCATTTCATCATCGGTATCGTCCTATCAAGTACCCTTTTGATCTTAATTCCAAATGCAGGAAACGCTGAAAGTATCCAATACACTGGCCTTTCTCTTGTTGGGTATGTCATCATCGCCTTCTTCTTTGCGCTGGGAATCTGGCTTGGTATTTGGATGAGCCAATTGGAGGATAAGTATAAATAATGGCAAAAAAAGTAAAAATCAAAAAAACATTGGTGGAACAAATCCTGTCGAAAGCAGGCATCCCACATCAGGGGATTCAAATCAATGCCCTGGAAGGAGAGCTGCCTCAAGGTTATGAACGAGATCAGATTTTCAAAACCTTGGCTCTTTTAGGAGACAAGACAGGACCGATTATTGGAATTGTCCCTATCACTCAGCACTTGTCTGAAAAGAAACTAGCTAAAATTTCTGGCAATAAAAAAGTGAGCATGATTCCACAAAAGGACTTAGAAAAAACAACTGGTTACATTCATGGAGCCAATAATCCTGTCGGAATTCGTCAGAAACACAATTATCACATTTTTATCGATAAAATTGCTCTAGATTTGGATCGAATGATTGTCTCTGCAGGCGAAGTCGGACACAGCATTATCGTCGCGCCACAAGACTTGGCTAGCTTTGTAAAGGCAGACTTTGTAGATATTTTGGAGGACATCAAGTAATGAAACTCTACTTTGTCCGCCACGGTCGTACCCTCTGGAACCAAGAAGGTCGTTTTCAAGGTGCTAGCGGTGATTCTCCTCTTCTTCCTGAATCCATTGAAACCCTAAAACGACTTGGCCAGTATCTCAAGGAAATTCCTTTTGATCAGATTTATTCAAGTGATTTACCTCGAGCGGTCAAATCTGCTGAGATTATCCAAAGTCAACTCCATACCCCCTGTTCTTTAGAAATCGTTCCTAATCTCCGTGAATGGCAACTTGGGAAGTTAGAAGGTTTGAAAATTGCAACCCTGGAAGCTATTTACCCGCAACAAATCCAGGCTTTTCGTTCAAATCTTGCTCAATTTGACACTCGAATGTTCGGAGCCGAATCCCTCTATAGTACAACTCAGCGGACCATCCAATTTATCAAATCATTAAAAGATAGTCCAGCTGAGCGTATTCTAATTGTCGGACACGGCGCCAATCTTACTGCCAGTCTTCGTACTCTCCTAGGCTATAAAGAACCACTTCTTCGTAAAGATGGCGGTCTAGCAAATGCCAGCCTGACCATTATAGAAACCCATGATTTTGAAACATTCACTCTCAATACTTGGAATGATACTTCTTATCAATCATAATTATAGCCTAGCCTTCTGAACTAGAACCATAGGAGATATAGTCAGTTGAAACAAAAATAAGACAAAAGAACCTTGTAAAAAGGTATTGCAACTTGCCAATACCTTTTTGATATGAACACGTGTCTTCTCAACAGGATTGTAGAGCAAAATGAAATAAGAACTGAATAATATGATTTGAGAATTTAAATCAATTTATAAGAATGTTTTAGAAGCAGTTATGTACTATTTCAGATTCACTTTTCTATACTAAGATGAGTAGGGAGGAAAAGGTAAAAGTTTATGCCCAAACTCTTCACATAAGAACTCTAGCTTACCCATTCTATGGAATCTTGCATTATCCATTAAAACTTCCAGACTCATACTCTTCTAAAATCTATTCAAACCACGTCAGCTTCACATTATATATGTTGATGACCTCACAAGTTTTATCTACAACCTCAAAGCTGTTCTTTGAGCAGCCTACAGCTAGCTTCCTAGTTTAATCTTTGCTTTTCACTGAGTATCAAGTTAAAAAAATGAGGCTGGTCAAAAAGTCTTTAAAATCAAAAAACGCATATTATCAGGTGTTAAATGAACTGCCCCCCAAAAATTAGACAGAAAAAATCTAACTTTTTTGGGGGGGTTATTATGAAATTAAGTTATGATGATAAAGTTCAGATCTATGAACTTAGAAAACAAGGATATAGCTTAGAGAAACTTTCAAATAAATTTGAGATAAACAATTCTAATATTAGGTACATGATTAAATTGATTGATCGTTAATGTTGGAACAGGCATTCAAAGAGAAGCACTATGAGAATACGATTCTCCATAGTGACCAAGGCTGGCAATACCAACACGATTCTTATCATCGATTCCTAGAGAGTAAGGGAATTCAAGCATCTATGTCACGAAAGGGAAACAGCCAAGACAACGGTATGATGGAATCTTTCTTTGGTATTTTAAAATCCGAAATGTTTTATGGCTATGAGAAAACATTTAAATCACTTAATCAATTGGAACAAGCCATTATAGACTATATTGATTATTACAACAATAAGAGAATTAAGATAAAACTAAAAGGACTTAGCTCTGTGCAATACAGAACTAAATCCTTCGGATAAATTAATTGTCTAACTTTTGGGAGGGCAGTACAAACCTTGTACTATGCGTTTTATTGTGGGAATGTTTGCTTCATTTTTTCCTGAAGTCGAGTTTTTTCCCTGACTCATTGATTTGGACTATTCGTTTGATGTACTACTGCTTGAGCTTGAATCTCCACCACCGATATATTGGGTAAAGATATTTTGGAAGGCTTGGTCCTTAACCTTGATATTGGCTGCTTGCAATTCTTTTCCGATAATGCTTTGAACAAATGTTGAATCATTTTGTTTTTGAGTCAAGATAACAGTTTTTAATTTTTCTTTGTAGTCATCAATATTAGATGATTTTTCTGTTTTCTTAGTGAGTTTTACAATGTAATATTGGCTACTGTAGGCTTGTGTGCCAGTTGCTGTAATCACATCAGAAACACCATCCACATCTAAAGCGAAAGCGGCTTTTTTGACTTGCTCAGGTACTTCTGTTGAAGCAGAATCAAAGGTAATTTCTCCACCATTTTCTTTTGTTTTTTCATCAGTTGAATTATCTTTGGCTAATTGAGCAAAATCAGCACCTTCTGCCTTGGCTTTTTCGAGAACTTCTTTGGCCTTATCTTCATTATTAAGACGGATGATTTGAGCCGTTACATCTGGAGTGTACTCATCAAAGGCTTTCTTATAGGCTTCATCTGTCAATTCAGCTTCTGCTACCTTCTTAACTGCCAACTCAACTAATTTACTTGTACGAATTTGAGCTTTACGTGTTTCAAGAGTCATACCTGCTTGTGACAAGACACGTTGGTAGTTTTCGCCATATTGTTTTTTTTCTTCGGCAATAGTATCATCAACCTCTTTATCATCAAGCTCTGAGCCATATTGTTTTTCAAAAACTTTTTGGATGGTCATATTTAACAAGACTTGTTGGGCTGAAGGGTTGCTTTTCACTTGCTCATAAAATTGATGTTCTGTGATGACATCCCCTTTCATACTAATAAGGTCTGCCCCTTCTGACCCTTTCGAACAAGCTGCTAAAGTTGCTACTGATAATAGTGTGATGGCACCTGCCAATAGTTTTTTCTTCATGTCTACTCCTTTGAGATAAGTGTTACCCTATCTATTTTACTATTTTTTCTTAAATTTTTCTGAAAATCATTCGCTTTCAGACAGTTGAACATCTGCTACCTTTTTACGAAGCATGAGAATACCATCTCCTAAAGGCACTAATGTTGCGGTGAGTTCTGGATTGTCTAAGGTTGCATCAAATAATTTTTGAAGGCCTCGATAAATGGTTCGCTGACCACGACGGACTTCCATAATATCCTTGGCAACATCACCACCTTGAAAAATATCATCCAAGACAACCACACCACCAACTTCCAAATGTTTGAGGATTTCTGGCAGAAAGACGATGTATTTAGACTTGGCAGAATCCATAAAGACGAAATCATAAGACTCTGTCAGTGTAGATAAGACATCCACCGCATCTCCCTCTAGGAGAGTGATTTGCTTGCGACTGTCAAACTGGGCAAAATTTTCCTTGGCAAAACCAATCATTTCTGGATTACGATCAATAGTTGTAATCTTAGCATTTGGCGCATGTTCAGCCATCAAGAGAGCTGAAAAACCGATAGCCGTCCCAATTTCCAGAATATTTTTAGGCTGCATGGTTTCCATAAGAAAACGGAAATAAGCAACCGTTTCATGGGGAATAATAGGAATATTTTCCTTGCGGGCAAAGTCTTCCAATTCTTTCAAGAAACCTGTGACTTGCTTTTGACGCTGACGCATCAAGTCTACAATTTCTTCTTTGACGACAGGACGACGCATGTTATGGTTAGCATTCTTACTATACGATTCAACCATTTTATGCCAATCCTAATTTTTCAACAAGGGCTTCAAACTCATTTAAACGGCGTTCAAAGACTGCAAAGGCATCGTTGAGGTAGTCTTCCTTCTCCATATCAACACCAGCTTTTCTCATGACATTAAGTGGATAGTCCGACTTACCTGCCTTGAGGTAGTCGATATAGCGGTCACGGTCTTCTTGACTACCATGGACAATTTTTTCAGCCAAGGCTGAGGCGGCCGCAAAGCCAGTTGAATATTGATATACATAGTAGTTATAGTAGAAGTGTGGAATGCGAGCCCACTCGTATTGGATTTCAGGATTGTCTTCCTTACTCAAACCATAATACTCTTGGTTCAAGTCTGCGTAGAGTTTATTTAGGAAATCGCTTGTCAAGACCTCCCCATTTTGATCTGCTTGGTGAATGGCGTGTTCAAACTCAGCAAATTGAGTTTGGCGGAAAACTGTTCCACGGAAACCATCTAGGAAGTTATTGAGAATAGCAAAGCGCGTTGCGTCGTCTTCCACTTCTTCCAATAATTTCTCCGTCAAGATATTTTCATTGGTCGTCGAGGCAATCTCAGCCAAGAAGATCGAATAATCTCCGTAAACATAAGGCTGAGTTTCACGAGTATAGCTTGAGTGCATACTGTGACCAGTCTCATGGACAAGGGTAAAGAGATTGTCCAAATTGTCCTGCCAGTTAAGAAGCATAAAGGCATTGGTGTCGTAAGAACCACCAGAGTAAGCCCCTGAACGCTTGCCTTGATTTTCGTAAACATCAATCCAACGCTCACTAAAGGCACGTTTAACACGGCTCAAGTAATCCTCACCCAAGACTGACAAGGCTTCTTCTGCCTTTTTCAAGGCTTCTTGGTAGGTAAAACTATATTCAACAGATGAAAGCGGTGTGTAGACATCGTACATCTTAAGGTCTGAAATCCCCAAGATTTTTGAACGAAGTTCAAGGTAACGATGCAAGAGTGGCAAATGCTTGCGAACTGCTGCTACCAAATTGTCATAAACACTTTCTGGAACAAA
This sequence comes from Streptococcus sp. 339, assembly GCF_013277285.1. Classification (NCBI taxonomy): domain Bacteria; kingdom Bacillati; phylum Bacillota; class Bacilli; order Lactobacillales; family Streptococcaceae; genus Streptococcus; species Streptococcus sp. 339. The sequence continues at coordinate 19,569 of NZ_VMMR01000017.1, forward strand.
ATTCGCTGCGAGGGCTGCATGACGAGCGCTCTTGTAGTTACGAACCTTGGCACGATAGTTTTGGACCTTAACATTGGTTTGCAAGGTTTTGGCATAAGTATGTTGGAATTGTTCATAAGTCGCATAAAGAGCTTGATAGGCACCACGACGCACCTCACGATTTTTAGACTCCATCAAACGTGTGTAGGTCCCATGAGATAGCTGAACTTCCTTACCATCATCGTCGAGGACATAAGGGAACACAATATCCGCATTGTCCAAAATAGCGAAGGTTTCGCTTGCTGAACCAAAGATTTCTCCAGCTCCAGCTAATAATTCTTCTTCGCGTTGTGAAAGAACATGATCCTTTCCTTGCAAAAGCTTGTCAAAATAGTGTTGATAAACCTGCAATTTTGGTTGAGACTCTAAAAAGTCAGCATACTGCTTTTCACTAATTTCCATAAATTCAGGATCATAGAATGAAAAGGCTTGGTCTAGCTGACTATAGAGTGTCATTGCTTTGGCATAGTACTCTTGATACTTAGCTTCACGTGTATCCTGATCATTCTTCATATGAGCATAAACGTAAAGCTTCTCCATCTGGCGTTCCATTTCAAGAGAAAATTCAGTAATTTCGAGTAGGCTATCCGCACTATCCAAGAGATGGCCTTCATACTGGGCTACTGTCTCCAGCTGTTCTGTTAAATCTTTTAAGGCTTCTTCCCAAGCCTGGTCAGTTGGGTAGATCGTTGATAGATCCCATGTATCTTTTTCATTTATTTCGTTTCTTTGTAATACCATTAGATTCCTCCATCCTTTCTATTCTACCATATTTTTCAAGAAATATTGCTGATAAAAGGCTGGTGGATAAAGCTTTTGCCAATCATTTTGAGGATTTTCTTGGTAATAGATTTGAAAATACTGATAATAGCTGGTCAAATCCTTCTCAATTTGGCAAAAATCACCTACTAGTGGTCGAATTTGTGGATACCATTCTTTCAGCCCATAAGTCAGGACATTTTCTCCCTTTTGATAGGCTTCTGCTTGTTCTTTCATCCAAATGGGATTTTGATAGTACAGTTGTTGCCGGATATAACAACAGATGTCCTTATCCTCAGAAACTGTAAAATGAGATATTTTTTGTTTCTTATAGGGAAAACGTAATATCTCCAGTAGACTACCTTGACCACAGGGAAATTCCTTGATTTGATAATGGAGTTTACCTCGAAGATCCTGGTGTATGAGATATTTAAGCCTTAAAATCTGCTTTCCCTTGTCTACTTCCCAAACATAAAAGCCCATGTTTTGACTAAAATAGAGAAAACCTTGTTGCAGACGAGTCAAACGCTCCTTGAGCCAAAGTTTTTCTCCCAGTAGCCACAGTACTTGGTAACCCTGGCTACGATAACCCTCACTGCGCTCTTTAAGAACTTTTTGTGGCAAGGGACTACATTGAACCTCTAAAGCTAGATTGCCATTTACAAACACATCCGCAATCTGTTTAAGTTCTGGAAGCAGGTATTCTAATTGAACCTCTGAATCTTTTTTCAACCAGTGATAAAGTGATTCCTTATTGGCCAGATGTTCTGAACTTTCATTTTCAGAGGAATAATCACAGTCTTTTAAGGATTTATGGGCAAAATGGGTCCGTACACTTGGTCCTTGACGCAAACGAAGCTGACCTCCACAAGCTGGGCAGGTGTATGCTTGCTTCTCAAGCTTATCCTCTAACACATTTACCAATTTTCCCCTAGCATCTCTCGCAACAAACATGATTTCCCTCCTTTTCTATATTATTCGTAAAAAAGAAAAAAGATCAGGAAAATTCCTAATCTTCATTCATTTTTATTTGATTTTCTTGGCTAGCATGGTCGCAAAGCGTAGTTGAATACGATTGCCATTTTCATCGCGACGGTGCAAATGGCCTGGATTTTCATTGTACTTAACCAATTCCCAATCCTTGTAATAGTCTGCCAATTCCCCTTCTTTAAAGGTGAATGGGAAGTTCACTGAGCAAGGATAATCCTCCGTGTCCATAGCACAAACGATAAGATTATAGCCACCAACACTGGTTTTATCCTGCATATTTTGAATAATAGCTGGAATGCAGTCTGCTTGTAGAAACATGAGAACAACAGTTGATACGATAAAATCATATTCTTGCCCAATGCTAGCTGAATTGATATCGTAAAGACCAACAGTCATGTCCAGATCTTCTTGCTCCACAATACTTTGCAAGATTTCAAGGGTCAGGTCATTTTGATCTACAGCCGTCACATCAAAACCTTGCTGGGCTAGAAAAAGAGAATTGCGCCCCTGACCACAACCCAAATCCAAAGCTTTCCCTGGTTTTACTGTCTGCATGGCCTCTAGAACCTCTGAATGAAAAGGATTGGTATTGTATTTCTTAGGGAAATAATCCTCAGGTTTACAATAAAATTCCAAGTACCATTCCACATCATCTGTGGCAGCTTCCACTCGGTGCCAGACTTGTGGTTGTGCCATGGGATTATCTGCCCCTGCTTCAAAGAGGTGTTCAGCTAGAACTTCCCCTTCTTCTGTCAATTCAATAAACTTGAGAGCTCCCTTCAAGACAGTAATTTTCCCCAAGTCCCAACTTTTGTATTGTGCTTTTGCTGAACAGCTTCAGGCATGGTTTCTTTAGTCTACAAAGGCATGCGTTTATAGGCAACTAATTTTTCCATTTTCAATTCCTCTTTTTATCGCTGATTAACAGCTTTCATCACGCGCGCGATGTCGCGGTTTTGCTCACGACGTTTGATAGACTCTCTCTTATCGTAGTCATGCTTCCCTTTAGCTAAACCTAAAAGAAGCTTGGCATAACCGTCTTTGATATAGACTTTAAGAGGAACCAGGGTCATTCCTGTCCCTTTAGTCTCTTGTTCCAACTTTTGGATTTGCTTTTTATGGAGCAGGAGTTTACGACGACGTTCTGGTTCTTGGTTCCAGATATTGCCCTCTTCGTAAGGAGCGATATGGACATTGCTCAACCAGACCTCTCCATTTTTTACTTGGGCAAAGCCATCCTTGAGATTGATTCGAGCAGCTCGTACACTCTTGATTTCAGTTCCAGTCAGAACCATCCCTGCCTCTAGCGTATCTATGATTGTATAGTCGTGGCGCGCCTTTTTATTTTGTGCGACGACCTTTCCCTCGCCCTTTGCCATGCTTGGCTCCTTTCTTAGCTACTTCCTTGTAAAAAGGTTTCTTTCCTTTTTTCTTCTTGTCTTTTTGTGAATGCTTGCGCTTATCATTTGAGCGTCCTGATTTTCTCTTATCTTCCTTCTTATCTGAACGACGATTTGAACCACGCCCTCTGTCACTACGATTAGACTGTTTTAAGCCTTTTTCAATCACATCAAACTCACTTGGGATGTAAGAGAAGTCAATTTCACCCGTCATCTTGTCGGCTCTTTCAACTCGGATACGGATTTGCTGACCTACACGGAAAGTTGTTCCTGATTTCTCCCCACGAAGAGTCAAATCACGCTCATTGAAATGATAAAATTCAGGTAGATTTGTGATGTGAATCAAGCCTTCAACTGTGTTTGGCAATTCAACAAAGAGACCAAACTTGACAATGCTGGACACAACCGCATCGTACTCTTCGCCCACGTATTCTTCCATATACTCAGCCTTTTTCATGGCTTCGACTTCACGCTCAGCCTCAATGGCACGACGTTCACGGTTGGAAGACTGGGTCGCAATCTCTGGAATCACTTGCTCAAAATGCTCTGCTATTTCCTTAGAACGGCCGTAATCACGAATCATACGGTGAACAAGAAGGTCTGGATAACGACGAATCGGACTAGTAAAGTGAGTATAATAGTCAGCCGCAAGTCCATAATGCCCGTGATTATACTCCGAATAACGAGCCTGCTGCATGGAGCGAAGAAGCATCATGGACAATACATCTGCATAAGGTTCCCCCTCAACTGCTCGCATAATATCTTGAAGTGCCTCTTGACTCATTTCACTAGCAGTCCCATAGATTCGAATACCGAAACTCGAAGCATAATCAATAAACTTCTGAACCTTTTCAGCCTTAGGCTCCTCGTGAATTCGATAGATAAAAGGTAGGTCCAGCTTGCTGAAATGCTCGGCAACTGTTTCATTGGCCATCAACATAAAAGACTCAATCATCCGCTCGGCAACACCACGCTGACGAAGAACGATATCAACAGGCTTACCTTGTTTATCCACTAAAATCTTGGCTTCATTGGTATCGAAATTGAGGGCTCCACGTTTCACACGCATGTTTTCTAGCCTTTCGTGAAGTTTGGCCATAAGTTCGATACTAGGAACAATTTTCTGATACTCTTGTCTCTTTTCCTCGTCGCTTGCTAGGATATCATTGACATCGCTATAGGTCATCCGATAGCTTGTCTTGATAACCGTTTGTGTGATGGTGTAGTTGACTACACGACCATGTTTATCAATCTCCATAATAGCAGACTGGGTCAGACGGTCAACTTGGGGATTGAGAGAACAGATGCCATTTGATAGTCGTTCTGGAAGCATTGGAACCACACGGTCAGTCACATAGACAGAAGTTGCGCGGTTAAGAGCTTCCTTATCAAGGGCAGACCCCTCGGTCACATAGTAGGAAACATCTGCGATGTGAACACCAAGCTCCAGATTTCCATTTTTCAAGGCCTTGATATGCACCGCATCGTCCAAGTCCTTGGCGTCAGCACCATCGATGGTAAAGATAATCTCATCTCTTAGATCCAGACGACCTTCCGTATCCTTTTTAGACGGAGCATCAGGCACACTTTCTGCTTCCTTGACAACAGCTTCTGGAAACTCGGATACAATGTCCATTGATTCCAAGACCTCAAGAACATCAATTCCGACATCTGTTGAGTGTCCCACCACATCGAGAACACTCGCGACAAAGAAATCATGTTTCTTGCTTGGGTATTTATCGATAAAGACCTTGAGAACTTCTGTTCCCTCCAGTTTAAGGGCTGGTTTCTTAACATAGATGGGTTGGCTGATTTTCTGATTTTTCGAACGGATATAGCCTGCATACTTAGGTTTTTCCTGATCCAGAACGATTTGACCTACAACAGTTGTCAAACTGTGTTCTAAGATATCAATAATTTTTGCTTCTGCTGCTGTTCCCTTATTGCGGTCAGCGACTTTCTTAATCACTACCTCAACGGTATCACCATCAATAGCATAGTTGACATCGTTTTTTCCTACAAAAAGGTCGTCCTCCTCGCCTTCCAGACTAACAAAGCCAAAGCCATTTTTATGGGCATGAAAAATCCCCTTGAGGGTAATCTCATGTTTTTTCTTAATTTCTAATGTCAGACTACCATCTTCTTCAAAGCGTATCTGATGCTTTCTTTCCATTAGGGACAAGGTTTTAATCAACTCACGAAAATCCTTGGAACTATCTTTTCCCAAAGCCTGAGCCAAATCATTAACAGTCACCTTTCCCTTATCTTGTAAATATTCTTTTATTCTATCTTTCATATTTTCTTTCTAGATTTTTTAATTTTCTTTTACTGTAAAACCTTCTCAAACATCCTTTCATACTCAATAAAAATCAAAGAGCAAACTAAAAAGCTAGCCGCAGGTTGCTCAAAACACCGTTTTGAGGTTGTGAATAGAACTGACGAAGTCAGCTCAAAATACTGTTTTGAGATTGCAGATGAAAGCTGACGTGGTTTGAAGAGATTTTTGAAGAATATAAAAACAAAAAGAGGCAAAGACCTAGTCCTGCCCATTATTTTCTTATCTACTTGATAATACCGTCAATGCTAAGGCAATGGCTAGCCAGAAAAAGACTAAAATCCCTGTCAAACGCTGCATCACAGCTTCGAAACCGCGTGCTTTACTGCGTTCAAACAAATCACCTGAGCTGGCATCAAATACATTGCTGGATTGGTTTTTAGTTGGTTGCATGAAAATCGCAATCACAATCACAACAGATAATACTAATAAAATGGTTAATAATAGGTTATACATATCAAACTCCTTACAATCCCTATTATTTTACCATAAAATCTACTTAGATTCAAGATGTAGGGTTACTTTTCTTTCCTTGGGACAATACTTTAAAACCTCAATCTTGTCTGGATGGGTTTTTGAATTTTTACTGGTTAGGTAATTGATACTGCCACAAGAGGAGCATTTGAGATTAATTTTTACTCGCACTAGATTTCCTTTACTTTTATTAGACTTCCTGCAAAACTAGAATCCTAGTTCATGATTGATAATGCCAGCAATCAAATTCATTCGTAAGCCGAAGCGTTTACGATGATTTCGATAGGTTGTTGAAAACATTTTAAACGTTTTTATAGTGAAATGAAATAAGAACAGGACAAATCGATCAAGACAGTCAAATCGATTTCTAACAATGTTTTAGAAGTAGAGGTGTACTATTCTAGTTTCAATCTACTATACTCTGTCAAAAATATTCTCAACCTTGATTCTCTCCTTAGATAGCGCATGGTTACAGGCTTTCTCTTCAGCTGTTAGCGGCTTGAGTTTGCTGGATTTACGTGGAGTTTGTGCTTGAGGATCTATCTTCATGAGCCCTTGATAACCACTGTCAGCCAAGATTTTACCAGCTTGTCCGATATTTCTGCGACTCATTTTGAACAACTTCATATCATGACAATAGTTCACAGTGATCTCCAAAGAAACAATTCTCCCTTGACTTGTGACAATCGCTTGAGCCTTCATAGCGTGGCATTTCTTTTTACCAGAATCATTCGCTAATTCTTTTTTTAGGGCGATTGATTTTTACTTCCGTCGCATCAATCATTACCGTGTCCTCAGAACTGAGAGGAGTTCTTGAAATCGTAACACCACTTTGAACAAGAGTTACTTCAACCCATTGACTCCGACGGATTAAGTTGCTTTCGTGAATACCAAGATCAGCCGCAA
>NZ_VMMR01000018.1:0-2187 GCF_013277285.1 Streptococcus sp. 339
GCTAGCTTCCTAGTTTGCTTTTTGATTTTCATTGAGTATAAGTAGCAAAAAAGTCATCTTCGGATGGCTTTTTGCTACAGTTGAGGGAAAGGGCTTGCAGTTATCGGCTTTTGTGCTATAATTGTTATAATATAGTAAAAAACAAGAGGAGTGTGAGGAAGTGGAAAAGAAAATTGTAAAAGATATTTTGTTTTTATCTCAGGTATCTCAGCCGGCAAGTCAGGAAGACCTTTATCTTGCCAGAGATTTGCAGGATACACTCTTAGCAAATCGTGAGACCTGCATTGGTCTAGCTGCCAATATGATTGGGGTGCAAAAGCGCGTGATTATCTTTAATCTTGGCTTGGTTCCCGTGGTCATGTTTAACCCAGTGCTTCTGTCCTTTGAAGGATCCTATGAGGCAGAAGAAGGCTGTTTGTCCTTGGTAGGTGTGAGATCAACTAAGCGTTATGAAACCATAAGGCTTGCCTATCGTGACAGCAAGTGGCAGGAACAGACCATTACCTTGACAGGCTTCCCAGCTCAGATTTGCCAGCATGAGCTGGATCACTTGGAAGGACGAATCATTTAGGAGGAAAGCAAATGAAACGAATAGTCTTTGAACTTATTTTTATCGCAACGACCTGGTATATCTTTTTACCGCCCCTTAACCTGACCAGCTGGGAATTTCTCTTCTTCCTCTGTGGGCATTTGTTAGTTGTGGCAATCTTATTTGGCTTTGGCAAGGGGATAAACCTTGTCAAAACGGTTCATGTGCGCCACGGTAAGGCGGAAGCTGCCTTAAATCTTGAGGGTTTCAAAATCAATCGGTTAGGGAAAATTCTGTTAGCTTCGATTGGAGGAATTCTTCTCTTGGCAGCTTTGGTTTCCTTGGTAACTTCCAGCATGTTTCAGGCTAAAAATTATGCCAATGTAGTCACGGTTACGGAAAAAGACTTTACTGAATTTCCTAAGAGTGACACCAGTAAGGTTCCTATCCTAGATAGAAGTACTGCTGAAAAAATTGGAGACCGCTACTTGGGTTCCCTAACCGATAAGGTGTCGCAATACGTAGCGGCAGATACCTATACCCAATTGACAATTGATGGGAAACCTTATCGAGTGACGCCACTAGAATACGCAGACCCTATCAAATGGTTTAACAATCAAGCCAAGGGAATCGGTGAGTATATCAAGGTGGACATGGTAACTGGAAATGCGGACTTGGTGGACTTGAAGACACCAATCAAGTATTCGGACTCGGAGTATTTTAACCGTGACGTCAAACGTCACCTGCGCTTGAAGTACCCAACTAAAATCTTCAAGACTCCATCTTTTGAGGTGGACGATGAGGGTAATCCTTTCTATGTAGCAACGGTTTACCAAAAGCAATTTGGACTTGCGGTTCCTCGTCCTGCTTCAGTCATTATCTTGGATGCTACAAATGGAGAAACCAAGGAATACAGCTTATCAGATGTTCCAGAATGGGTGGATAGGATCTATCCAGCAGAGGAAACCATTGAGCAAATCAACTACAACGGCAAGTACAAGGACGGTTTCTTGAATGCCATGATTTCCAAGAAAAACGTGACCCAGACTACCAATGGCTATAATTACTTGTCTATCGGTAATGACATCTATCTCTACACAGGTGTGACGTCGGCTAATGCGGATGAGAGTAATCTTGGTTTCATCCTTGAAAATATGCGAACAGGAGAAATTACTAAGTATAGCTTGGCTTCTGCGACAGAAGAATCAGCCCGTGAATCAGCAGAAGGTGCTGTTCAGGAGAAATCCTACAAAGCAACCTTCCCAATCCTCATCAACCTCAATGACAAGCCTTTCTACATCATGGGTTTGAAGGACAATGCTGGCTTGGTCAAAGAGTATGCTCTAGTAGACGCAGTCGAGTACCAAAATGTTATCGTAGCTACTACAGTGGAAGAGATGCTCAGCAAGTATGCCAATAAAAACGACCTTGAAATTGACAATGCAACGACAGAAAGCATCAAGGGAGTAGTAGCAGACCTCAAATCAGCTGTTATCAAGGGCGACACCGTCTACTTCTTTAAAGTTGATGGCAAGATTTACAAGGTTAAGGCCTCAGTATCAGATGACCTTCCTTACCTTGAAAATGGTAGAACCTTCGAAGGTCAAGTAGGAAAAGACAGCTATCTCAAGACCTTTAAAGTACAGTAATACTCTGCG